>JAEOUK010000025.1 GCA_016839385.1 Promethearchaeota archaeon | reverse complement strand
TGGTGTTGTATTACAGAAATACATAAAATATGCTCGTAATAAGGTATTTCCAAAATTAACTCCTGATGCTCGAAAGGTCATTAAGGATTTTTACGTTGAACTGAGAAAGGTTAATAAAAATGATGATAATGCAGCGATTGCAGTTGTAGCCAGGAATTTAGAAGGGTTTATCCGTATTTCTGAAGCTTACGCTAGGATGGCATTGCGTAATTTTGTCACAAAAGATGATGCAGAAAAAGCTCTTGAGCTTTCAAAACGCAGCTTAAAGGATACAAGTTTGGATCCCATTACAGGAAAATTTGATGCTGATCGAGTTTTGACTGGAATTACTGCAGCACAACAACGAATTTCCGGTTTTCTTGACGCAATGAAGCAAAAAATCGAGGCAAATGGAGGAAAAGCTATCAATGAGGAAGAATTTATCACTGATTTAGAGTTTAATAAAGATATTGAGCGTTCAAAAATTGTTAAATTACTAGAAAAACTCATTGAAGAAGGGATTATTTATCGTCCAAATCCAGGATTTTTGGAATTCTCACCTGATACTGAAGGTGAAAAGAATAAGAAGAAAACTCCTAATATTGATAAATTGTTCTCTGAAACTAAAAAAAAATGGAATTGAATTAAAAAAATATGAATTTATTCAAGTGCGATTGCTAATTTCATATCGTCTTCTGTTAATTTCTTTCTTTGTGCGTGTCGAGATAGCTCTAAAGCTTTATTAGTTAGTTCTTTAGCAACTGCTTCTAGATAAGAGATTAATTCATCTACGGCTTCTCGGCTAACCATCTCAGCCCCACAGCTCTTCATAAGTTCTTTGATAGGGGACCAGGCAAATACTTTTGGCATTTTTTTTTTCCTCTGCATAATATTTTTGTTTTTAATTTGAAGCCTATTCCGAGGCTTTCATGGACTATATATGGGATTCCTTTAATAAATTTAACGGTAGATCTGGTTTTGGAAGAGGTTTTGCGAGTTCGACAAAAATTGGAGAAATAATATTTTCTGCCCGATCTTAAGGACCGAGACACTAATTCGGAGATCATTTCTCCAACTGAAAAGAGATAGAATTTGTATGCCGTCCAGCCAAAAATTTGGAAGATATATCTGTATCCAACTTAAGCATTTCTCCAAACTAATGACATATTAAAAATTATGAAGATAAAGTGTATTTTATCGATGATAAATGTGATGCTCATATGAACCAATTATTTATCTTAAAGGACTTGCTACTAGGTGATGTATGACCGGAAAAAAGATTGCATTAATTGAGGGTGATGGAATTGGCAAGGAAGTTATTCCCGAGGGAAAAAAAGTCCTTGAAATTCTCAATGAACATACAGATCACAATTTCACTTTCATTGATATTTCCGCAGGAGGAGAAGTCTGGAAAAAGACAGGACAATCCATTACAGAAGCATCTTTTAAAAAACTCACAAAAGTTGATTCTATATTATTGGGAGGACTGGGACTACCTGGCTTACCTCAAGGTGTGGCTGAGTCTGCAGTTCTTAAGATCCGTCAAGAGATGAATCAATTTGTTAATTTACGTCCTGTCAAGTTATACAATTCCTTACGAAATATTTGCCCTTTAAAAGAAGAATTTATTGATAAAGGCATTGAAATGACCATCGTTCGAGAAAATAGTGAAGGAATTTATAGTAAAATTGGAGGTTCAATTGCAGATCGTGCAAGTGTAGACACAATGGTGTTTACAAAAGAAGGAATTCAGAGAATAATACAATTTGCCTATGAGCTTGCTTCGAAAAATGGGCATAGTTCCATTTGTTCAGTCGATAAAGCAAATTTACTGTATACTTCAAAACTTTGGCGAAGAATTTTCGAAGATATTGGTCAGAATTACTCAAATTTACATAAAAATAGTTATTATATTGATGCTTTTTGTCAATGGTTACTCCGAACACCATCTAGATTTGAAACCATCGTTACATCCAATATGTTTGGTGATATTATCAGTGATGAAGCTGCATTTTTAGCGGGATCCTTAGGAATGGGAGCAAGTGGAAATATTAATCCAAAGAGAGATGGGATTTCCATGTTTGAGCCGATACATGGTTCTGCACCAGATATTGCGGGAAAAAATATTGCAAATCCAATTGCGACAATTTTATCCATAAAACTCATGTTTGAATTTGCACTTAAAGACGTATCTATTGCAAAAATTATCGATAATGCAGTGGAAATCACTGTCGAGAAAAATCGAACAATGGATATTTATCCTAAAAAAGATAATACTGGATTGAAAAGAGTATCTACTACGGAGATGGGGGGGTTAATCCGCACAAATTTGCTCAGTTTGTTAAAAAAATAAAAGGATTACATGTTTAACAAATCCCACATTTTTCGTTGGATGTGAGATAATTCTTCTGAAACTTGTTCGATTGTCTCTTTAACCTTCTGGGAATCCAATCTAGTTTTTTCTGCACCTAACGAACCACTTTCGGTAAGATCAATATAAGCAGTGCATGTAAGTGTTCCCCTATCTCGTAGATCCCGATCAAGTTGGAGTATTGTGTAATGTGAAGGATCTCCGTGTTTGATAATAATTGAATATGGAAGTCGTTCAACTTCCGATACCTTCTTCTGTAATTCATCTGTTTTTCGTATACTTACAAAGTCATTACAAATTGGACAAAACCATCTGATCGATTTCTCAGACATCTAATTCCCTCTATTTTGTTTTTAAATGTCTTTCAAGATCTTTAATCCGGTTTAAAGTTCTGTTTAAATCGTTTGTTAACCTCTCAATTTGCTTTTCGTATTGTTCTTTAGTATAAGATTTATTCTTATATTTGCTTTCCACCAGATCTTTTAGATTTTCTATAGAGTTTAGTTTATTCGTGAGAGTTTCAAGCTCGGCTGCAACCTCTTCTTTAGTTAGGGGAAGAGGTTCAGGTTCGGAAATTGTTCTCTCTTTTTTCTTTTTAATAGGTTTAGGAGTATCTTTTACAACCTCTTTTTTCATAGATTTAGGTCTTTCTGGCATTTCAGTAAGAGTAGGTTTATCTTCGGGCAATGGTAAAGGCTCAATTACGGATTGTAATTTGGGTTCGGGAGGTTTTTGAGTTTCCAAAATTTGCTCTTCAGAAGTTAAGATAATATCAATCACTGATTGAATTTGATCCTTTAGGATCGTTACTTCTTCTAACAATCCATAGAATAGATTAGCTAAGTCAGATTTGTTAGAAATTAAAATTTGTGATGATAAATTTAATTTAGAAGAAGCAAAAACAGGTTTACTTACCCTTGACGCTGATGGAAATTCTTTCGTATTATCTGGTTCTTGAGCAATTATTTTCGGTTTAATCTCACCAGATTTGATCTTTCCTCTGTACTCAGTTTTTAGCCATTGGAAAATATTTGAGCAAAACTCTCGATGTCCTGGATGTTCAAATCCCCCTGGAATATCATTTCGAAACATTTCATAACTGCCGATTGCAATTACTCGGCCTTCTCCCACTTCCGCAGTTACAATTAAAGGAGTAGAGAATGGATCTGATTCTTCATTTGAAATTGCCACAGGTACAACACTCAAACCAACTGTACTAAGACTACATCCAGCTCGAAAACATAACGATGTGATACCTTCGGTTATGGGATGAGGTGGAGAAAAATTAACGACCTCGGGCATGTTTTCTAAACCAAAATTCATTGAATAATCTAAAACTTGATCATTTTCGAAGCTAAGCCCAAATTTTTCTACTAATTCGCTAAGATTGGATCGTCTTCCTTTATCCCCTCCTGCATGAGATAAAGCCAACAATCCACCACCATCCTCTTTAACCCACAAAGTGATTGCATCGATTTCATTCACCGAAAATTTTGCGAAATCTGGACACGGGATCACCAATATATCATACTGTGCTAGGTTTTGTCTGGTAATGGGAAATTCCATGAATGTTTGGCAAATAAAGCCCTCACTTTCTAAATACTCTTTTATGTGACTATAATTATCTGAAATCTTACCACGAGGTTTATGAGCTTCGTCAAAAGCTACGTAATACGGACCGGTTTTCATTATATTACTCATTCCATTTTTTCTAAAAAAAACTTGGATATAGTTAATTCATTATATAGAATTGGCTATATTATTTTTCGACGATCTAATACTGGATTGATCCCCAATGATCATATCGTTTTTTATAATATCATCCATGACTACATGATCTCCAATGATGGAGTTTTTAGTGATGATTCGTTCTAAATGACATCCATCCCCCACAACTGAATTACGAACAATGCAATCTTCCAGAAAGCAATCATCTCCAATTGATGCATATGGTCCAATTACACAATTTTTAATTTGAACATTTTTCCCGATAAAAGAAGGTGAGTTTATGGAAGAATTGACTAATTCTCCAATTATTTCCCCCAATACATTATCTTGTTGTGTTAATAAGAATTTATTCCCTTCAAGTAGTGTGTCATTCTTCCCAAAATCCAAAATTCCTTTGTTAAATTCCATAGGTGCAATTTTAATCCCATGTTGTACTAATTCATGTATCGCGGGAGTTAATTGTGCTTCTCCCTCCACATCCTCAAATCTTTTAACTTCTTTCTTCAAGAATTGATAAAGTTTTTTCATTGCCTTTGGTTTGAATCCATATACTCCTGTAATTGCAAGGTTTGATGTCGAGGATTTTGGTTTTTCTATTAAATTCGAAATATATCCTGTTTTATGATCTATACTGACAATTCCATAACTACTTATTTGGGATTTAGGCACCTTCATTATACCAATTACACCATCTAAGTCATTATTATTTGAAAATTGATGGGGTGAATGAGAGTCATCATTATCTTTGAAATCATCTGCTCGATGTTCCACATTAAGATTCATTTTTGATCCAGTCATTAATGATAGAAAACCCTGATACCCATCTAAAGGTAGCATATCATTGAGGTTTATGATCATGTAATCTTCAGGATTTTCGGATTCATATGATGATATTTTGCTTTTATACCACGTCTCAGATAGTAAAATAGCTTGCCCCAAACCTCCGAAATAAGGGATGTTACCGTGATACCCTTTAGGAATCTGTGAAATAAAGGATAAATTAAAAATTGAAGAATATTTGGTTTTCAGATATGTTTGTACAGCTCGTTCCTCAGATCCAGTTATAATTAAAAGATCCGAAGGTTTTGTTGCTGCTTGATCAAATTTATCTAAAATATGATCAATTAGTCGTTTCCCAGCTACCTTGAAGAATCCCTTTGGTTTGCTAAATGTGAACGGGCGTAGTCTAGTGCCTACACCCGCCATAGGAACGACAAATTTCATTTAAAAAAACTCATTTATTGAATTAAGACTCGTCGGATGATTTTCTTTCCAATTACATCCCAATATTCTGCTTGACTATTCCCAATTTGATCTGGATTATTTTTGAGGTTCTCTAATTTCTTTATTGCGTCTTCCTCATCTACTGGCCAATCACATACTAATGTTTCGAAACTTTCAAGATCCATTACAGTGACGGTATTTTCAGTAATATCAGTGATTTGACCAGTTCGTTTTGAAATTTCTGGCATGTCTACCATCGAATCTGCGGTAAACATAACACTTCTTTTCTTTTTATCAAATAATCCTACACAGCTGATTCTCATCTTTGCGTGACCATGCTTTCCCGATTTGGAATGTTCTGTACCAAGTACAGAACATGGCTCACCATCTACCATAAAGTAATTTCCTTTTTTTAGCTTATTTGCTGTTGTTCGTCTAAGACTCATATTACTCACTCTTTTTTCGAATTGTGTAATTATATTTGCGCAATTCTATTTGAAATTTTTTGAGGATCGCGATTATTTATTATTGTTGATTCATTCGACTAAGGTAGCAAAATGGTAATGGAGAAATTTGGTAAAGCCCTAGATAACCTGATTCGAAGGATTCGTAAACTTCCTCGTATTGATAAAGATGCATTAAAACTCGTCATACAAGATCTACAAAGAGCACTGCTTTCTGCAGATGTAAATGTAGAAATTTGTTTAGCTATTACAGAAACTATCCAAAAACGAGCATTTAATGAAAAGATTTCTGCAGATATTGCACGAAAGGATTTTATAATTAAATTAATTCATGACGAGTTAGTTAAGTTACTAGGGGGCAATCAGAATCCCCGGAAACTCAAACCCAATCGATTGAATATAATCCTGATGGTGGGTATTCAGGGATCTGGAAAAACAACAACAGTTGGTAAATTAGCAAAATATTATAGTAACAGAGGGTTTAAACTTGGAGTTCTATGTGTTGATACTTGGAGACCAGGTGCTTATCAACAATTAGAACAATTATTAACTCCATTAAAAGTGCCTTTATTTGGTGACTCGGATGAGAAAAATGCTATAAAAATAGTAAAAAAAGGGATACGACATTTTACCCAACAAAAAGTAGATATTATTATCGTTGATACTGCAGGTCGGCATAAAGAAGAGAAAGAATTGATGAATGAAGTTCGAAAAATGGAAAAAATCATAAAACCCGATGAAGTGATCCTTGTCATTGATGGAACGTTAGGACAACAGGCATTTAATCAAGCTAAAGCGTTCTCAGAAGCAACTCATGTTGGGTCGATTATCGTCACCAAACTGGACGGGTCTGCCAAAGGAGGTGGTGCATTATCAGCAGTAGCTGCTACTGGAGCACCTATTAAATTTATTGGTGTTGGGGAAAAAACTGATGCGTTAGAAGATTTCATTCCCACCAAGTTTGTGGGAAATTTATTGGGTATTCCCGATATTGATGGGATTTTACAAAAGATAAAAGATGCAGAAATTGAACCAGATAAAGATATGGTAAAACGCTTAATGAAAGGTAAATTCACTCTAGATGATCTTTACAATCAGTTGCAGTCTTTAAAGAAAATGGGTCCATTTAAAAAACTTCTTGGAATGATGGGAGGTCAAAATATACCTGATGAAATGAAAGATATGGCTGAATCAAATCTCGAAAATTGGAAAGTCGTACTTACTAGTATGACTCAGTATGAAAAAGAAAATCCTAATGTGATAAAAAAAAGCCGCATTGAGAGAATTGCCAAAGGAAGTGGAAAAAGTTATTCAGATATCAAGGGATTGTTGAAACAATATGATGACATGAAAAAAATGATATCTCAATTGACAAAACCTCGGAGAGGAAAGAAAGGAGCTCCAGGAATGCCTCCAGGAATGCCAGATCTTTCCAAACTTGGAGGAATGTAAGGAAAAATATTGGTATTTTTCATGGATGTAATTTTATGTATTAATTCATTTCCTTCCTTAACGAAATCACAGATAAATGAAGGAAACCTATCAAATACGATCATCGAGATAGCAGATTTTCTACGTAGTACATTTCTCTTATCTAATTCCCTAATACATGAGAATAATTTAATAATTTACTGCTCAAATCAATTTGTTGCATCCCATGAAGGTCTAATTATATTCTTTAATGGGATACGTCTGAGATATTTGGCTCCTGATGAAAGGGGAATCTTATTTTTGTTACTAAAAATCCATAAAATTATCACTGGAGGGGGGGGTAAGAAACAGGAAAGAAAAGAGCATAGTAAATTTATCAACAATGCAAAAGCAGAATCTACACCGGGGATTTATATGAAAAGAGGATTGTTCCATGATATTTGGGAATTACACCCATCCTTAGGAAAGGATTATATTCTTATTGGAAACACTAGAAAACAATGCTCTGAGCAGATTTCTTTAAATAATTTAGATGATGTTATCCATCCAAAAATAGCTCTTATATTCAATCATGATAGTGATCTTGACTTTGATCCACCATCACCAAATTCCTTATTGGAGCTGAAAAGGAATTCATGGAAATCCATGTTTTTCGAGAGTGAACTCATAAGTCTTATCCAATCAAAAATCCATAAATGAGGAAGTAAATAAATGAGATATCTCCTAAAAAACGGAACTATAGTAACGCCGAACGCTATTAAAGTTGGATCAATTCTGATAAAAAATCATAAAATCGCAAACATATACGAATTGGGTGATGAATTACCCTCAATGAATCCCACTGATGTAATAGACTGTACAGGGGCTCATATACTTCCCGGAATTATAGATCCACATGTCCATCTTCGAGATTTTGGCCAATCTCATAAAGAAACAATCAAATCAGGTACAAAAGCTGCCATTACTAATGGAATAACAACTGTAATAAATATGCCAAATACAGTTCCACCATTAAATACGATTGAAAATATAAAGCAATACACTCAAAAAATCGAAAAAACAGCTGAATGCAATGTAGGTTTATATGCAAAACTCCCAAAAGAGAATGTTGAAGCGTATCTACATGAATTAAAGAAATTGGGGATTGTTGGAATAAAAATTTACCCAGGAGATTCCCCTCACTTGATAAATTGGGATTTGTTAATAGATCTTTGGGATAATTTAAAGGAAAAATTGAATGAATATATTGGAAACGTGAATGAATTCATTCATCGATTGGACGTTTATTTAGACCATTACTATTCAAAGTCTCAGTTAAAGGGATACGTAGAGAATTGGAGAACTGTATTGACTTCAATTCAAAAAAACAAACTTCACTTATTGTTCCATGCTGATGTTCCGTTAGATCCGAAAACACGGGAAATCCGATATAAAACTTTTGAAGGGATTCATAAATCCAAATTGATAGCACATTCAATTAACCACAGCAAAACTCAAGAACTTCTTCATATCTACTTTATATTCCAGATTTTGCGTTTATTGAACTTACAAGAATACCCCCCCATCACTTTTTGTCATTTATCTTCTATTGAGGCTATTCAAATGGTCCAGAAAATGCAAATGCTTTATTCTCAATTTAAAATATTCATAGAAGTTACCCCACATCATACCTATCTACATAATTCGATGCAATTTTCTGTTGAATCCCATGGAAAAGTTTTACCTCCTTTAAGAACCAAAGACGACAATTTGAAAATTCAGAAATTGTTAACATCTGAGAAAATTAAAAATGTTTTTTTTGGTACTGACCATGCACCCCACTCAATTGAGGAAAAGAGTAAGGATTTTTTCGATGCACCCCCTGGATTTCCAAGTTTAGACGTATATAGTGTATATACTCTCTCAAAGTTCTTTGAGAATGCTTGGGATTTGAAGAAATTTGTCTACTATTCATCATATAATCCAGCGCAAATCTATCAAATAAAGAAGAAAGGATGGATTCACACGGGTTATGATGCAGATTTAGTAATTATACGAAGAGTTCCTCCGTATTCACTTAAATCAGAAGAATTTCACAGTTCTTCCAAAATCTGTCCTTATCCAATAAATAATATAATTGTGAGAATTGAACGAGTCATACTAAATGGCGTTAGTCTACAGGACAAAATGAATGGAGATTTTATTCAACGGTCTTATAAATGGATACATGATAAAGTATGAGTAAGGTATATGAAATGAATGAACTATCCAATATAGAAAAAATGTTAATTAGAAAGAAATTAGAGCAATTTGTTGATGAAGATATACGATTTGGGGATATAACAACTAAAATTCTTGAAAACACCCAAGCAACTGCACAGATTTTATTCAAAAGTAACGGAATCGTTTGTGGAATCCAGGAAGCAAATATATTATGCGAGATTGCAAAGATAAAGGCAAAGAATTTAGTATCTGATGGAGATGAAATCACAAAAGGCACCGAAATAATGCGATTATCAGGAAAGCTCCATGATATTTTAGCGATTGAACGAACTTTATTGAATATCATGATGCGAATGAGCTCGATTGCTTCTACTACTTATCAATTTACTAAAATACTTCGAAAGATAAAAAAGCCGGTAAAAATTGCAGCAACAAGAAAAACTACTCCTGGTTTTAGGTTTTTTGAAAAGAGAGCCGTAAGTATTGGAGGTAAAGGATATTCAGATACTCATAGATGGAATTTAGATGACATG
Organism: Promethearchaeota archaeon; assembly: GCA_016839385.1. Next base: position 10,169 of record JAEOUK010000025.1, on the reverse strand, counting down.
GTATTATTGAAAGATACTCATCTCAAAGTGTATAATCATAATATACAAGAATTAGTAGCAAGTGCAAAAGAGAAAACTTCATTTTCCAAAAAGATAGAATTGGAAGTACAAACCCCCGAGGATGCATTAATAGCTGCGAGATCTGAGGTAGATATTATTATGTTTGATAATATGAAACCTTCCGAAATAAAAACCACTATAGAAGGAATTAAAAGTGCATTGGGAAAAGATAAACTTCCACTATTCGAAGCATCAGGGAATATTACTCTCAAAAATGTAGAAGATTATGCAAACTCTGGGGTTGATATTATCAGTACCAGTCAATTAACTATTCTTCCAAAGGAGAAAATCGACATCTCCTTGGAAATTACATAGTTATTATATAAAAATCGATTCTATTAGGGTTTCTTTGATTTTATTAAACGATTGAGTGAAATCATTAATTCTAGATACTTGTCCAATTAAAATATAGATACGAATAGTTTGGTCATCTAACATGTATTCGGAGAAAGTTTTCACAATATCATCATATCTCAGCTCGATACTCGCAAACATTTCCAATTTGCTAGGATCTGGTTTATAAACCAGAGTGATAATTGCTCGCTTGATTTCTTTAGTATCTTGCTTTTTTTCCTGATCTCCAATAAATTTCAAAATCGCATCTCGTAAAGCTTCACTTCGGGATAAATATCCCGATTCCCTTTGCACTTTGTCAAATTTTTGTAAAATATCATCCGGTAATTGTAAGGATACCATCGGCATAACAAAATCGTCTCCAAATGAGATAACATAATATAAACTGTTTACTCAAAAAAGATTATGCACGAAATGGAGTATTTCATTCCAGTTTCAAAAGATGTGAAGATTCAATCTTGCTTGTATACTACAGATCGACAATCAAAAAAATCCACTTTATGCATTGTAACTCATCCCTACTCTAAATGGGGCGGATCGATGCATAATAACGTTGTAGTGGGTGTTAGAAATCAACTAGTAAAAGAAGGATTCCATTGTGTAACATTTAATTTTCGAGGAGTGGGTCGATCATCGGGTTCTATGGGTGATGGAACTCCAGAACAAGAGGATTTACTTGCTGTATATAATTACTATTGTACATTCAATAAATATTCAAAAATATGTTTAATCGGTTATTCTTATGGAGGATTAATTTGTTTATCAATTGCAAACCGATTAGTTCATTTAGATGGAATGGCATTAATATCCTATCCAGTTGATTTTGTTCCACATTTATCTCCTGATTTCTCCATATCCTTTCCATTGTTATTCATTCATGGAATTAAGGACGACATTATTCCTATTTCTAGAATAAAAAAGATATTATCGAGTTTTCATTCTAAAGTCAAGTTTGAAGCACTCTCGACTGATCATTTTTACAATGGAGAAGAAAAGAACGTAGGTAGGATAATTTGTGATTTTGTGATGGAACTTTCTTCATAAGAGGACTATAAATTACTTAAATCCTCTAAAACAGGAAGTGCGTTTTCTATTGCCCAGTCAAATAGTTTTTCATTATATTTATCAACTTCATCATTTTCAGGTTTATCAGTTAACCCCACAAGAAGATATACTTGTCCCGAAGAAGTTTTTATATTTTGACAAACGATGCAGGCATCTCCATATATAGTTTTGAAATATTCCAAATCTGCTAAACGCAAATCATCTTTTGCGCGTTCACAAGCTTCCGAAAGCATAGCTCCCAGTGCAGAAACCATTTTTTCATTAATTTCATCTGCGCCTACTTTTTGAGAAACAATTGGTAACCCATCTTTTAACGCGAAAATCACACATTTATACCCGTTTTGATTAAGCTGCTTTAAAATTTCCGTCAATCTAGCTGTCGACATAGTTTTGGATTCCCCTAATCTTCACATAAATTTGCTTTTTATAAATATATCTTTGTTTACGCGATCCCAATATAGCTTTCTGTTAGTGATCTATTTGAGGGTGATAATGTAGGCAGAACTCATTTCCTCATCAATATCCAATATCAATACCGTTGGTAAGGGTAGTCTTTGCACTTGATATCGTTTGTTCATAGGTGGAGCTCGAGGTTGTAAAGGAGAACCTGGATTAAGATGTAGGAAACCGTGTTCCAATTCATAGTACTCCTTAATGGAAGGAATGTGCGTATGACCTGTTACAACAATATCCAGTTGCTCCTGCTTGATAAAAGAAAATGAAGGAATATCATGTATTAAACCAATATTTTTACCCATGATTTCAAGTTTACTAAATGCACTGAACCGTTCATGAATTGTTGAATCATCTACATTTCCAACTACAGCTTCCACTTGTGCGATTTTTTCCAAATCTTCAATGAATTTGAAGGTCGTCACATCTCCAGCGTGTAAGATGATCTCAACATCAGCAAAGGCTTTTTCTAATCTACTAAGCAAACCTGTATATTCCATATTAGGCTTGATATGTGTGTCCGAAATAATACCTATTTCCATAAAATTACTCCCTTTTTCAGATAAACCACATTCCAACAGCCCAAAATATTAACCCAAAAATAATATCTGCAATTATAACCTTTCCACGAATTTTTTTCTCAGTAATCTCATTTTTGTAAGACTTAAAGGTATCAAAATAGAATTTTACTCCGGTTTTTACTTCTTTGAAGAAAATAACAGTCAGTAAAACAGATATTCCCAGAAGTGGGAGGTACAACCATTTAGCTAAATCCCAAAAATTCACATGCTGAATGCTGGTTAGCCAAATAACACTTGAGGATATAATATTGTTTACACTATGAGCTAGAATCACCGGCCATATCATTTTCGTCTTCAGAATAAAAACTGCGGATACAGAACCTACTAAAAAAGCTCCAAGAGTCCAAATAAACGCTGGTAAAAGATCTAGAAGGGGTTGAGTACTATAAAAAACATAAGTAAAGTGGGATAAAGCAAAAAACATGGAGGTAATGACTACAGTAGAACCTGGATTCAGATATTTTTCAGAGCGCATAGTATGAAATCCCCGGAAAAATAATTCTTCACGAACCCCTACCATTAAGTGAAGAAGGGATCCAACTAAAATGAATGAACTGAATTGTGTGAAATCGAGATATGTATTAATTCCATTATTATCGTTTTCAACAAGTGAACGTCGGGAGAATTCTAAGCCTCCTGGAATGGCATATGTGACAAAATCTAGTGGAATATATACAAGGAATAATATCAAAGCTGTGAATAAAAGTTGCAACCCAAATTTCTTAAATGTAAATAGAGAGATGGTTTCCTTTAAAGGAGGTTCTGCTTCCTTTAGGGGCATTTTGTTCTTATAAAATACTAGTTGGATGAACACGAGCGAGAGAGTTATAGATAAAATTATGGATAACATACTCGTACAGAAAATAATTAATCCCCGAAATTCAGATGGTGGAATAAGAGGATATAAGTAAATAAACCCAATGTTAATCAAGAAATTTATGAGCATTGCCATAAATACTTCTAAAAATACGTAGAATCGTCTTGGTATTATGTATGTAGAATATGTACGTTCCTCCTCTAGAAATTCATCATCATAAAATGGATCATCGCGGATTGGGTCTGACATGAGTGATATCTTTCTCTTTTCTGATTTAGTTAATTACATCCAATTCTCCCTAAACATTTATGCCGTATTCTTTGTATATTGAAACTCTCCCTTATTAGTTTTCAATAGTAAACAATTCACTCCATTAGATTTGGAGGATTGTTCTATCCGACCAATAATTCGAGCAGGAATGCTGAATGATTCCGATATTTGAATAATTTCCTTTGAGAATTCCTTAGGTATGATTATTTCCATTCGATGTCCCATGTTAAAAACTCTATACATTTCTTTCCATGAAACTTCAGAGGATGCTTGGATTAATTGAAATATTGGTGGAATATTGAATAAATTATCTTTAATATATAGCAAATTTTTACCAAAATTCAAGCATTTCGTTTGACCTCCACCAGTATTGTGAATTAAGCCATGGATTTCAGACCTAAATTTCTCTAAAATTGTTACCAAGACAGGAGCATACGTGCGTGTGGGGGAGAGTAAGGCTTGTCCAATGGTTATATCTGTTTCTTGAAGTTTTTCTAATAATTCATGTCTACCATGGAATACCAGTTCTTCCTCTAAACCAGGATCGTAACATTCAGGATACTTATCATAATATTTATGAGATAATGTAGCATGTCGTCCAAGGGTCAATCCGTTGCTAGAAATGCCACTATTGTAACTATCTTCATAGGATGCTTGTCCGGAACTGGCAAGTCCTATGATTATATCTCCTTCTTTAATTTTATTAGCATTAATAACTTGAGATCTTTTCATTCGAGCAAATAGTGATACACCGACCTCTAAAGTTCGGCATAAATCACCCACATCTTCTGTTTCTCCACCTGCTAAATTAATCGGGAAACCATATTTAGTTAACCAATTACAAAAAGAAATGTGATGGTTAATTAAAGTTGAAAGTGCTTCTCCCGAGATTAGACGTTTGTTTCTACTTATGGTATCTGAAATGAGAACATTCCCAGACACTCCAACACATAATACGTCATCTACATTCATAACAATGGCATCTTGTACGATACCTTTGAAATAGGATAAATCCTTGGTTTCTTTATACATCATATATGCAAGATTTGCCTTAGTCCCAGCAGAGTCCGAATGAAAAATAGAGCAATATTCAGGATCTCCACTAATATCAGGGAGAATCTTACAGAATGCTCCTGGAAATATACCTTCATCTTTTCCTATTAATGCTTTATGTACATCTTCTTTGGAAGCAGAAACTCCCAATTTATCATAAGTAATTTGTTTTTTCATTAAACTAGCCTTAACATTTACTCATACTTAGTTCGCAGAAATTTCACTAAATTTTCTACTTGTTCAACTGCTAAGCCAATATAGTTTTTTGGATTGAGCATCTCATCTATTTCTCGGGAAGAAAATTTCGTTTTGATAATTGGATTGGAATTAAATACCTCACGAATTGGTAATTTATCGGTCCGTGCTTTGATTACAGCTTCTCGAAGTAACTCGTGCGCATCTTGTCGTCCTATTCCTTTACTAACCAGCTCAATCATGATTCGTTCGGATAAAATAGCCCCATCACTTAGATTTAAATTTCGTTCAATATTTTCAGCATTCAATTCTAATCCAGATAGAATTTTTTTCATCTGAATTAGCATATAATCAAGTAATACAAATGATTCTGGCAACATTACACGTTCAGAACCGCTATTTGAAATGTCCCGTTCATCCTCCAAAGAAACATTTTCTAAAGCGATAAATACATTGGATTTTATTACTCTACTTAAACCACACAACCGTTCTAATTTATGAGGATTGCGTTTTTGAGGCATGGTAGAGCTTCCCACTTGAGTTTTCTTAAATGGTTCAAATGCTTCTGCTATCTCACTCCTTTGTAGTGCTCGTAATTGACGTGAAATTTTATCAATTGTGCCAGCTATAAGTGCAAGAACTCCAATTATTTCTGCATATCGATCTCGTTGAACCACTTGATTAGCGATAAGAACCGAGCCTAATCCAAGAATTTCCATGACTCTCTTTTGGATTTGAATTCCATTCTCTCCAAAACTTGCCATTGTGCCTACTGCACCTGACATTTTTCCGACAGCAATACGAGGAAGTACTTCATTTAATCTATCAATATGTCTCCCGAATTCTGCAGCCCAAACTCCGAATCTCATGCCATAAGTGGTTGGTAAAGCGTGTTGTCCATGAGTTCTCCCAACACATACTAAATTTTTATGTTCTATGGCTAATTTGAGAAGAATCGATAAAACTCCTTTTACATTTTTTATAATCACGTTCGTTGCTTGCTGTAAAATGATTGCACTTGCAGTATCTTCCGTATCATATGATGTGGCAGATAAATGGACATATTTGCCGGCATCCCCTTCACAAACTTCGGATATTGCACGAACCATAGCCATTAAATCGTGATCAATTTCTTTCTCGATTTCATGAATCCTCTCAATTTTTACATATTCAAGAGTTGCTTTTTTTGTTATCTCCTTCGCGGCATTTATAGGAATTGTACCAAATTCTGCATGTACTTGGGCTAATGCAGCCTCAACTTTCATCCATTTAGCAAATTTATTTTCCTGGGAGAAGATTTCTTTCATTTCTTTCGTGAAATATCGATATTCAATAGGATGTAATACCATTATACATGTAAACTAACACTTAGCACAAAATATAATTTGCGTGTAGTGTTGTGTTTTATAAAGACATCCTCATCAAGTATCTAGATGCTAGGAATATTTACACAATATAAGATTATAGTATGCCCACATTGCGGTCTGATCCAATTTGTTAGAGATGATCAACGATCCCGGAAATGTCCGAACTCAAAATGCAGAAAAAGAATTAATCTTGAGCAAATAATTGTTCTAAAGCGCACGTGTGATATTCAAAAAGCAGTGAAGATTGTTCAAGATCTTAAAGAACGCGGATTCGTACTTCAGAAAATGGAAGATATCCACCCGATTCTTGAGGAGGATGACTAAGATTAGGTTTCCAACATGGCTACTGAATCCATCCTTGAACTTCCTATAGATGAAGTGTTTCAAAAGCGCCTTCAAAAATTGCAAAAGAAATGGAACATAGAATATTATAATGCTCGTTTTAGCGTGAGATCTGCAACGACAATTCAAATTAATAAAGGTAAAATGAAAGAAAACAAGAGCACGAATGATTACGGATTTTCTATCCAGACTTTTGTTGACGGGGGATATGGTTTTGCTTCCAGTAATGAAATAACCCTGGAAGAATTGGAAAGAATTTTCGAAAATTCTTCAAAACTTGCACATTGGAGTAGTACGAAAGCAGAAGAAAAATTCCTGTTGAAAGAATATGATCCTATAGATATTACCTACGTGCAACCGCAAAAGAAACATCTGTTTGATGTGAGTAATGAAGAAAAAATAAAATTTCTCATGGAACAAGACAAAAACGCAGTAAATTTCGATCCGCGAATTACCAATACCAATTCTTTTTTTGTAGATGGGATATCCCATGAAGTGATTATGACTTCGGATAATCGGATAGTTGATAAAACTGAAAGTCGCGCCCGTGTAATTATCCTGACAAATTCAAAGGAAGGATCAATTTTACAGGAAGCGTTTAAATCGAAAGGAATTACAGGGGGATTTGAAGTTATTGATTATTCTGGATCCCTAGGTGTAGATGCTGCAAGAGAAGCAATTGAAAATTTAGATGCCAAACCCGTAAAAGCTGGTCAATACAACATAATAGCGGATCCTAATTTAGCCGGTACTTTTATTCATGAAGCATTTGGTCATGCCTGTGAAGCAGATGGAATATTAGCAGGAGAGAGCCAACTAGCTAACAAAATAGGCGAGAGGATGGGTAATGAGATGATTGATGTAGTTGATATACCAGGATTTGAGGGAGATTATGGATTCGTTCACTATGATTCCGAAGGGATGAAAACAAAACCTGTGCAGTTAATCGAGAAAGGCATTTTGAAGGAATTTATGCATAACAGAGAAACTTCGAGCAGAATGGGTGTAGAACCCACTGGAAATGGAAGGGCAGAATCATTTACATCCCTACCAATTGTAAGAATGCGAAATACATACATAGAACCAAAAGATTGGTCCTTTGAAGAATTAATGGAAGATCTAAAAAATGGAATCTTGTGTGTATCTTGGACTTATGGGTATACAGAACCCTCTATTGGACAATTTATGTTCAAAATGGCTCGAGCTTATCAAGTCGAAAACGGGGAAAAAACCGTACTATTACGTGACGCAGCCTTATCAGGCATGATGCTGGATATATTAAATAATATAACTGCGGTTGGAAATTCGAAACAGAAAGATGATGGAACTTGTGGGAAAGGAGGACAAGGCGCTCCAGTATGTTCTGGATCCCCCTATATACGTATCAATGATGTAGTGATTGGAGGGGTGGCATAGAAAAATGGAAGAAATTCGAGAAATCGTGTATAAAGCAGGAAAATATTGTTCAACATTTGATAAAGTAAAATGCTGGGAAATATTCGGAGGGACAGCAACAAGTTCATCGTTATCTATTGAAAAGGGATACTTGAAGACTGCAGAAAATTTTACTCAGTATGCTTTGAATATACGATTAATGGGAGATCAAGGAAAAACTGGTAGTGTAACTATAACTAAAATGTCTTTACCTTTTATCAAAACCTCAATTGAGAATACGGTTTCTTTAATGAAAGGATCTTTGGTTAATCCTGATTTCAAATGCCTAGCAAGTCCTCCAGATAAATATCCCTCAATTAAAACACCCTATGACTCCACAATCAAAGATTTATCTATAGAGGATGCCAGTGAAATTGTAGATTTATTCATGAATATAAAATCTCAAGACGATCGAATAGTGTCTGTATCAGGAGATTTTTCTTTCACAGATTTGAATTATTCGCTGTTGAGTTCTAATGGGATAAATCTTCGCAACAAGGAATCAGCAGTGTCTATATCCTCAGAAATCATTATGGAAGAAACTATTAAAGGAAAGAAAGAAAATTCAAATGGGTATGAAGGTCAACAATATAGCCATTTCTCCCAAGTGCAACCTGAGAAAATTTTTGAAACCGCATTAAATACCGCAAGAAAAGGGTTGAAGAAATCAAAAATATCAATTGATAGTTATCCTGTGATTTTAAGTCCCCAAGCAGTAGTATTATTGTTTAATAACACTATTTCTACTGCAATTGATGGATTAGTAATATATGAAAAACGCAGTTTCCTACGTAATCAACTCGGTAATCAAATAGCTTCTGAATTATTAAACATTCAAGATAATCCTTGGTTAGATGGAGGGATAAATACATCTGCTTGGGATTTAGAAGGAACTCCTACAAAACCGCTTAAAATCATAGAGAATGGTATATTGAATTCCTATTTACACAATGTTTATTCAGCAAATTTATTTGAAACAATAAGTACAGGACATGGTTCAAGAGGAATGCATTCTACTACTGTAGGAATTCGTCCCTCAAATCTTCTAATACAACCAGGGAATCAAGATTTAGAATCAATGATTGGTGGCATCAAAAGAGGAATATTGCTAGATGCATCATTTGATAGACCAAATTTTGTTACGGGTGAGTTTTCGGGCTTAATAGCATCTGGATTTTTAATAGAGAATGGTGAAATTAAAAACGCTCTGCGGGAAAGCATGATAGGGTTAAATTTTACTAAATTTTACAAAAACATAGATGCAATTGGGAACAAAATTTATCGACGAGGTACAAATTATATTCCATACATAAAAGTAAATGACGTTAAAATAAGTACAAAAAAATGAGATTATCTTTCATTTACGATTGTTTTAAACCATTCGATAGTTCTTTTTAATCCATTTTTTAATTGTGTAGTCGGCTTCCATTTTAAAATTTCATTCGCTCGTTTCAACGCAGGTTGACGTCGAACGGGATCATCTATCGGTAATGGATGATGTACTATTTTAGAATTCGAATTTGTAATTTCAACAATTAGATTTGCGAGTTCTAAGACAGTAGTCTCTAAATTATTACCAATATTAATAACTTTACCTTTTGCTTCCGGTGTGGCTATATCAGTTAAAATTGCTTCAATTTCATCAACAATGTAGGTGTATGAACGTGTTTGGGTACCATCTCCAAAAATGGTTATATCCTCATCTAATAATGCTTGGTGGATGAAGTTCGGTACGACTCTTCCAAAGGACTTTCCCCATCGAATGCGTGGACCATAAGTATTGAAGATTCTCACAACCCAAGCATTAATATTATATTCCAAAATATATGCCATTACAAATGCTTCCCCAGCACGTTTTGACTCATCATAGCAAGAACGTGGACCTATTGGATTTACATTACCAAAATATTCTTCCGGGGTTGGAACTGCACTATCTGGAGGATTTCCATATACTTCGCTTGTGGAAGAATAGAAAAAATCCGCATTGTTTAGATTTGCAATTCCTAGAGCGTTAAATGTTCCCATTGTGTTGGACTTTAAAATTGAAATAGGATGTTTCTCAAACTCAAATGGTGATGCTCGTGATGCCATATGCATTACAATATCAATTTGATCAATATCAGGGACACTGAATGCATGTGGATGAATTTTTCCAAAATAAATTGGAGTCGCAATATC
>JAEOUK010000708.1 GCA_016839385.1 Promethearchaeota archaeon | reverse complement strand
TATCAAGAGATTTGCAATTTTCGCGCTATCACCTTGATTGAATGTACATCCAAATGTTTCAATATAAAAAGTTCGTGGATAAATCATAGAGAATCCCAAAATTAAAATATGCTTCGAGCGGGATTTGAACCCGCGTCGCAAGGGTGAGAGCCTCACATGCTTGACCGAGCTACACTATCGAAGCTTGTTTAATGTATTATGCAGAATTTAATTTTAAATTTTCTTTTTTAACCAGATCATAAAAATTTGTGACTATTTTCACGACTTGAGTGATTTGCTTCTTCATATAATCTTCGGTCAAATCCTTATCACGAATTTCCGAACTACAAACTATTGCATTATTTTGCCCTAAAGAGAATTTCACTCCAATTACCGCATTATTAAGTCGTAACAGAGCTCGAGCTACCTCGGGTTTATATGAACTAAATAAACCAATATTACATAATATATGCACCCACTCAGGATGGATGTCATAAGCAATAATTATTTTAATTGTATGTTCTGAATCTATTTTCCAATAAGATGAAAAGACATTCGACTCTTCATTGAATGATAATCCTGTTTCTTTTATTATACCCTTAATCTGATTATATTTCTCCATAAATCTCCCCTTTATATTAAGTATTTATTCGTGCAATTCTCTCATATAAATCAAGAAGATGACTGATTAAATTGAGAATTTTTTCAAGTTTTTTTATATCTGATCCCTTTTCCATCTGATCACATAGCTTATTTATCTGGTCATAAATGGAATTCAATGAGGGAAAAAAATCATGAGTTTTTTGATTTCCTTTAGAATATTGGGATTGAGGCGGTGGAGTCGTTTCTTTTTGAATTACAATTTCACTATTACATGAGGGGCAGATGATTTTTCCATTAGGTAACCTATATATCAAGGTATTGCACTTAGGGCATGATTTATCTAACATTGTAGCTCCTTCACGTAGTAATTTCGCCATTTCTTTAATTAAGGAATCATCATTGTTTTGCATTAAAATCGAGATTGGTAATTTACCATTGACTATAAAATTTATATCGATTAATTAACCAAGAGGAGTCAATGTTAACAGCTGTTCATAAAAGTAAGATATCGATTTTACTACCAGATTCTGTTTTGAGTAATGAAGATACAATGCTACTAAAAACACGAAAAATAGGAATAATAGCAAGAATTGTCACCATATTCAGAATTGGGACAGTTTTTTTCTATAGAGATACGGGATCAGAAAGAGATAGATTATTTTTAAAGGAAATAACAGATTATATTTCTTTTCCTCCTTATTTAAGAAAATATATCCCTCAGTCGAAAAATCTTCGCTATGCTGCAATTCTTCCTCCAATACAATCCCCAAATCATATTGGTACTATACACAACAATAAATTCTATTTCTCAGGAATTGTACATGATCCCCAATCTCAGAAATCGCTTATTGATATTGGAAAATCAAATTTAATTGAAATTGAAAACTCCTCGAAACTAAAAGATAAAGAGATTATTATCGTGGGTACATCGGATCAAGAAAAATTTCAACAAGCTACTCTCCCCCCCGAAATATTTTGGAGTACACAATTTAAAATCCTAACCACACGATTAGAGGAATTTTTATCGGCTCACCCAAACACATACACAATCTCAGCTTCAAAATCGGGAACAATAATAACCAGTGACCTGTTACACCATTTTAAAGAAATCCAGACTCCTAATTTGTTCCTAGCATTTGGTCCAATTAAAGGTTCCTTTAAAGAATATGTAAAAAATTCCACTTCTATCGATCTGTGGATAAACATGATTCCAAATCAGGGTGCAAAGACCGTGAAAATAGAAGAAGCATTACATTCAGCGTTAACACTGATGAATATAATTTCATTCGATATCTAATAATTCTTGTTCGTCTTGTTCTGTTTCTACTTTCTTAAGGTGAGTGATATATCCTGCAATTCTATTTCGAACAAGTCTTGATTGGATCACGACAAACTCATCAAGTAGATCCTTATTTTTATCAAAGTCGTTTGAAAAAATATCTGAATATTTTTTCAATAATTCATGAGATATCTTTTTTATGAATACTGGTCGAACTCTACCCATCTATACGCACCAATTTCTTGAGTATAATTGATCGAAGATAATAAATTTTTCCATAATTTCGGAGTTTAAAAATTCGTAACCAAAAGAATAACGAGATGTATTCAATTAGAGCTTCCAAAACTCACATAATATTCATTTTTACTTTTATTTTTCTTTCGTTTTTCTTTTTATCAAGTGATAATTCCCTTGCTAAAGAAAGAATTCAGAACTTATTTGATTCTAGTATTAATACTGATAAAGAACTTTATTACATATTTGAAGAGATTACTGCAATTTTTAATTTTTCTTCCCATATAACCAATACTGATTATTTTGCAATTGGGATTAGTGAAAATATAAGTTTCAATTCTATATACCAATCAGAGCCTATACAAGGGAATTTCTCAGTTTCTTATAATTATGTGTTCTCAATGTTTTCTTTGAATTATACCTTTTCAAATGAACGTACAATTGTTTATCTTTTATTATATTATTATGATGGCTTATTTGGAGATGAAATTTGTTGTTATAAACCGATTACAATAGTAAAATCCAATTTAACTTG
>JAEOUK010000751.1 GCA_016839385.1 Promethearchaeota archaeon | reverse complement strand
TTTGGAGGAAGAGGAAACAATCTTTCTCAAATATTCATAATGGTATCCAGGGGAAAATATTGTTCAATTTAATCACCTTGAATAAAATCAAGAAGGATTTCAATTTATTGAGCTACAGTTTCATTTATCGATCAATATTTTGAATTGATGAATTGTCCTGTTATCCAAATTGAATTACATCAGAGTTCGAATTTGGATATCTATGGATTTGTTAAGAATGTAATTGCAAATAGTCCGTTTAGCGATTTTCCTGAAATTAAGGAAAAAGTTCTGGAGATACTTTCCAATGGGTATACTTTAAAGAATTTTATAAATGCTAAATTACGTGAATATGATGCATTTCTTAATATGTCTGAGGAAGGTCATGATGGTAGATACATATCAGAACGTCTGGAGAAAATATTTATAACCGGAACAAATTAATTATTAATGCTAATTTCAATTGTTACAACTGCATATAATTCTTCTGAATACATAGAAAGAACAGTAATTGCTGTACTGAATCAGGAATTGAAAGGTTTCGATATCCAGTATGTTATTTCAGATGATGGCTCTTTTGATAATACGGTTGAAATAATAAGTAAAATAAAACTAGCTCATCCCAAGGGGAACAAGATCGATTTGATTTCTCATCCAAAAAATGTCGGCGTTGTGAAGAATTTCTTTAATGCCATAGATCATTGTAGAGGAGCCTATATCGCGTTTTGTGATTCAGATGATATATGGATGGATAGAGAGAAACTGACCAAGCAATATGAATTTATGTCAACAAATCCTGATTGTGTTTTGACCTATCATAGGTTGATCGATGTGAAAAAAAATGACCTTCATTTGATATTAAATAATTCAGATTTAAAAGTCAAAAATATTATTACTCCTCATACATCAACATTATTAATAAAAAATAAAACTTTTCAAATCCCATGGCCATTAATTGATAGAATGTTACGAATGAATGATCAACTTTTAAGATATCTTATCAAGGACCAGGGAAAGTTTATTTATTTACCGCATATTGAGCCAAATATAAGAGTCATACGGGAAAATACGGTTTTCGCTAGCACGAGGAGTGACTTAGATCGCTATAGTAGTTCGTTATATAATTGGACTTGTATATATGATCATTTCAGAACTGAAGATAAAAATCACTATTTACAAAACAAGGTGAGAGAATTTCAGAGTAAAGTAAAATGGGCTGAGTATCATGATAGTAAGAATTTGAATACTTTCCTGAAATCCTTGCGCTTCGATATATTTAATAAAATTATATTGAAAAGGTTATCAAGAAGTACTAGAAAAATTCTTTTTTCCCCTTACAGAGCATTTAAATATCGCCAATCATGATTGCAAAATTTCTTCCAAGAGTTCGTAGATAGTGCGACCGAAAACTATACAGTGGGGACATTGCAACTGAATCAGTTGAAAGAGGGTTCAGTTAAGCAATTTAATTCTGGATGAGGTAGTACTCTTGAAGCAACAGAGTCTTTCGAATAAATTCTCTCTAATGATATTAATAAGATGATCTATTCCAAACGATATAAATTTCTGTATATAGCGCCTCCAAAAACAGGAACAACCTCCGTTGAAAAGGCCTTATTATTGTTAGACGAATCTGCTGAGGATCATTCCATATCAATTGGAAGCAAAGTCTTAAAAGGCAAACATTTTAGACAGGGAATTCTTGGTCACGCCACAGCAAAAGACATAAAAGAATTGATGCCGGGACAAATTTTCAATGATCTTACTGTGATTTCATCTATACGAAACCCTTATGACAAATTGGTCTCAGCATATTTTTACATGAAAAAACGCTCGTTATTAAAGAATAAATATACAAGATTGGTTACTCCCAGATTAGTATATAATGAATTTAAATATCTGAGTTCTGTATTGATTGCTAAAGTATTACCTTTTCATCTTTGGGCTCTAGTTTATCCTTACAAGTCCAATAAAGAGTATTATTTTGACGGTAATGGAAATAGATTAGTGAATTATTTTGTTAGGACAGAGTACTTAGAATCCGATTTGAAGCTAGTTTTAAAACAAATGAACATAGATGGGAGCAAGATTCGAATACCACACTTGAATAAATCGGTCCACTCAACTACATCCAATTATTTTAAAAACAGCCTGTTCAAGACTTGGATATCAAAGAAATTAATTGAAGATAAAAACTTCTATGATTCTGTTAGCCAGGAGATAGAAGGTGTCAATACTTTGCGTGAGAAAGGTTTCTAAGTTTTCAATAAGGAAAAATTTGATGAACATTCTTGGTTGGAAGACCAAGAGAAAGAAATTAGTGATTGAGTCGGATGATTGAGGAAGCTTTCGAATGAAATTGTAAATGAGGCACCATCAATTAAAAGTCAAAACAATATCTAATAAAATCATGTTGAAAAGGATATCAAAAAGTATCAGAAAATTTTTTTTTGACCCTTATCGAGCATGTAATTTTATAATACATTATTGCAAAATTTCTTACAAGAGTTCGTAGAAAGTACCACCGAACA
>JAEOUK010000707.1 GCA_016839385.1 Promethearchaeota archaeon | reverse complement strand
CAGGTGTGTGTGTAAAAGTTCAAAAAATAGGTTGGTGTGTAACCATATATTATCTTATTTCTCTTTTATTAAAATTCGGTGCAGCTTATTCCTTGATCTATTTGCTAAAACACATGTAGAATCGATTAAAATAAAATGTGAAAAAAAAGTTATTTTATAAGGGAGTTCCACAGTTTTTACAGAATTTTAGATCATTCTCAACGGGATTTCCACAAGCAGCACAAAACTTGGGTTTATAACCGGTGAATTCTTGTGGTCCAGGAGTTTTTGATACAACTTGTGAATATTCAGTAGTAGAAGTTTGAACAGTTGAGGAATAACCTCCAAATTCAGTTACTAATGCATTACCTGCTTTTGACATTCCGATTGGTATGATAAACAATCCAATGAATAACGGAAATAGAATTAAACCAATTTTTACTGTATTTATTCCATCTGCAAATTTTTTGATATTTGGTGACGAGTATGTTTGTGCATATCTTCTTGCCCATTTCTCTAAGGAATTATAACCAATTATCAGCACAATCCATCCTGCAAAAAAAGCTGCGCCTGTTACTATTACTCCAATCACTTGAAACAGAAAAGCACGTTCTAATTCATAATCTTTTACGGTTTTACTTAGTTTATTTAACTCAATCAAATATTGAACTTTTCTCCAAATTAAAAAAAATAAAGGAAATGCTAGCCAAAAAAGGAAAATTGAAAGCCAAACCCATGTTGCAAGTTCACTTTGTAGACGTCCTAAGTTAAAAAGATGGCGTTCAATATCTTGTTGAGATTGTTGTTGTTCGGACATATTTATTCAATTTTGGGTTAATTTGTTGATTATATATTACCTTGGACAGAAAGAGTATATATCGTTTGAAAAATCCACTTATTATCAATTCAATTAATGAAATTAAAAATTGGAGAAAAAATTAGAAAATAATCTCCGTGGTTTTAGTCGCAAAAAGTTCCTTATCTACTTCCTTTCCTTCTTTTTTAATGTTGCCGCTTTGGAGATTAATTCTATAAGGTGCAATAACAACTTTTACTTCATCCGGAATAGAAGTCCAGCAAGCTAGTGTTAATGTATTTTGGGATCGGAGGTATTTTCCCATCAAGTAAAAATTATATTGAGGTCCAGCCCCACCCCAGTATCTGCCTATACAATGCCCATTTAAGAAAATAGATGCATTAAATTTTCCATTTAGATTAACCCTAAGAGGAATTCTGTCTTTTGCTATCGAATCCCACCCGAATTTTGTTGTATACCAGACAATTTGATCTTCGGGAAGAATATTCCAAGTTTTTACAAGTTCCCAATCGTTTCCATTCTGAATTTTATGAAAATTACGTTTTTCACCCGGTAATCCTACTGTATCATATGGATCGCGTAATTTTGTCACATCAATCCCTGAAATATACCATCGTTTATTCAGAACTGGTTTTGAAAACCGAGCTTTTAGAATTCCTCTCGGGATTTTTGAATCATTAGTAGGGAAGAAATGCTTGGATTGGCCCAAACTTTCTGTGATGATAAATAAAACGTTTTTATCATGAATAAGATGCGGGGTAAGATCAAATACTTTTGTACCAAATAGTTGTGAATCTGGACCATTCATAGGACCAGGCTTAAATAGTGCAGCTGTTTTAGCTGTATAGTTTACAATCCCTCCTACGTAAGATCCGTTCAACCACACAGCAGCTTTATGGCGTATATTTAATTTCAAAAGTAATTTCTTGTAAGATTTTGGTGTAAATTCACATTTATACAAAATATGCCCAGAAGTGTATCCCATGGAGATTGTATTATGTTTTTTAATGTTAATTGGTCTCCAAATATCCACACTATTATCTTTAGCCCAATCGGTTTTTTTCACCTTCCATTTGTGCAATGATGTGATTCCTACATGAGGAATTTCATCAAATCTTGCTGTATGAACTCCAGGTATGTTGTATTGAGTTGTTTGTTGGAATAATGGAACTTCATCTTTCTCAGTCAACAGAACAACTTCTTCTTTACCATGAGATTCTACCTCTAATTTTCCATTATCGTGGAAAAATGTAGCGTAAGATCCCCAAATCGCTCGGAAGTCTCCTTCATGCAAATTACTATTAAATTTCAAAGCATGCTCCTCATCCAAACACACAATATATAATTTTTTACCATCTCTTGATGTGATAGTATCATACCCACGATTAACAAACCAGAATCTAGTAAAAGAGTCCGCTTCAATTTGGTTAATATACTTAGATTTAAATCCTGTCCCCTCTAAAATCAGTTCTCCACCATTCTGATAAGTAATGAGTAAATATCCATCGCGATATTTTGATTTCAGAATAATCGGAAGAGAACAAAACTTGATGGTGAAATCTTCACTTAACTTATGATTACCAATAGCTATAAATCCATCTTTATAATTAAGATGCTGTTTTTGTAGTTTTGGCACAACAGTTCCATCTTTTAATTCAATAGTGAATTCATTTTTATTCTCGTTGAAATTTCGGAAGAAATAGAAGTCTGTTCCATCAAGAGAATGTCGTTGTTTATATAGAATATCTTTTTGAGAACAGTCAATATCAATTTTTTCTACTGGATCTGTGGTGCTTATTGATTCGTTGAAGCTACGTGTGAATAAAGCGAATAGTCGAAGATGTCTCATACGATTTGAATGGTATCCGAATTCTCTGATGCAAGCGGAATAATCATAACTTGTATAAACTTCTGGATTACCCAAGCTACCGTAATTAGTACCACCATAAAACATGTAAAGAACCATCATGGACACACCTTGTGCTAAAAAGCTCTGGCAAATTACCTTCTGATAAGGGGAACCAAAATAATCATACAGTTCGTCAAATCCATATTTAATCGACCAGTGATTATACCAACCTCCTTGTAATTCGGGAATGAACATAGGCGTTTCTGAGGCAGGAGCTTCAAAAGAACGTATTTTTTTTTCGGTGGAATCAATCGATTTGACAAAATTCTTCGGTTGCCAAGGTTTTAGTGGAAGTGTTTTTGGGTGTTTATCTGCAAAAATTACGTACTTGTCATAACCATACAAGTCCACTAGTCCATTCCATGAACCGAGTTCTCTGAAATCGTTATGGTAAATGGGCACTACTATTCCAAATTCCTTCGCATATCGTTTCAATTCTTCCATATAACGGATTTGCCCCTTTAATCCTACGTAGTATTTCTCAGGATATTCATTTTCAATTTGATATGCGATTATACAACCATTAGGATTATCTTCAGTTAATTGATGAGATTTTATTTTAGAAATGAAATGTTGATACCAATTTTTACAGTAACGCATGTACTTTTCATCATATTCCTGACGAGCAGTTGCTTTCATATGACGGATGTTCACATTTTGTTTTTGTATCAACCAAGTTGGGAAACCTCCTGCATTAGCTTCAGCACAAATATATGGTCCAGCTGCAACTAAGACATATAATCCGATATCTTCACAAAGCTTCAATAAATAGTCTACATCTCGATTACCATCAAAAAAGTAGACATCTTCTGCAGGATTATGGAATCCCCAATGAAAATAGATGCGTACACAATTCAGTCCTGCACTTTTATAGGATTTTAATATATATTCCCACCGTTCTCTATCTGGAATTCGCCAATAATGGAATTCCCCACCAATTAAAAAAATACGCTCTCCGTTAATTTTTAGCGAATATTTATCCCATTCAATTTTTGCCATTGGTATCCTAGTAAGAAAAACTAGGAGTAACTAATGAATGTTCCCTATATTAAATAGTAAAATGAGAAAAGGTGAAATATTGAAGAAATTATTCAATTTGGGGGTAATTAGTAATTTTCGCTGTTTTTATCCATTCATCAACAATTTCCAAAAACCGCTCTTTTTCTCGTTTATTGAAACCTACTCCTTGTTCATATTTACCATAAAGGTTAGCATATTT
>JAEOUK010000706.1 GCA_016839385.1 Promethearchaeota archaeon | reverse complement strand
ATGTTCAAAGAAATTTCAGGTTATCCTTTAACAATACCAACAAGAGATGAGTATATAAATTGGGTTAATCAAGCTGGATTTGAAAATCCCAAATATATTACTGTTTCAGATAGGGTGAAAACTAAGGACGCATTTGCTATAGTCGGAGGTTTCAAAAATTTTTTCAAAATAATCCGATTAACAATCTATCTAATGCGAAATAGTGAAATCATCAAAGAGAAATTTAAAATACAGCAGGAAGTGAAAAAGGTCACTCTTCATAAAAGAGCTACTGCGAAATATATCAAACCTACCGTGTTTGTATCTCAATTGAAATCTAGAGATTAATTATTTTTCTCCAAAATCTAATGTTTTATATGAGTTAAGAGGGAGAAAGGATCAATGGTATCTGATACTGGAAAATTGATTCTGGGAATTTTAATCGGTTTCATTTCTTATATTCTTCTTTATTTAGGAAAGGGGATACAAAAATGGGCAATTGAAGGTTTCAAAGATGTCATTAAAAATAAGGATACCGAAAAACGAGCTAAAACTAAAAGACAAAGTAAAAATTCTCTCGTTTGGATAATTGGTACAATCTTAACTGCTGCATTTTTATTTGTTCAATGGATTCCTCTAACACTTCTTGATATTTCCGTAAATTTAATTGCCCCTCTTGAAGGTTTTGGTCTTATCGTACTGTTGGTGTTCTCACATTTTGTGCTGAAAGAACGAATAACTAAAATCGAAGTTATAGGAGCGGTGTTAATTATCTCGGGTATCGTTCTAATAAATGTTGTAGCATCAGAACCATCCATTTTAACAATTCTAGATGTCAATTTCGCTGCATTCTGGATTCTCTTAAGTGTTATATTTGGATTAGAAACAGTGGGAATTTTAATAATGACGTTAATTCTGCAAAATAAACGTTGGTCAGGAATACTAATAGCATTATTGGCAGGATCGTGCATGGCGTGGCAAACTCTATCAAAAAGAATCTCTGATATACAGGGATTGGGGTTGATTTTCACATTTGTAGTCTTTACATTTGCTACTGCCACATTGGGTTTTACTCAATGGGCATTTACAAAAATTCAAGCGAATCTTGTAGTTCCAATTTTTACATCGGTCAGTATTATCCTTACATCAATTCTCGGTTATTTTGTAATTGGTGAAACAATTAAAACCATTCAGATCGCTGGAATCCTCATTATTGTTTTTGGTGTACTATTGATATCAGCTTTTAAAAAATCAAATAACTTGAAGGAAGATGTTATTTTTACACAGAATATCCTGGAGAAAGAGGCATGAACAATTATCACTGGAAAAGGGTTCAAACGCCAAATTGGGAACCTATTTCTTTCGGGGCAACTAGTGTAGTTGAAAAAAATATATATTTCACTGGAGGATGGAATCCTCTAGCTAATTCCTTTAACTCAGATGTATGGGTTGGAGATCCGAATTTTGAGTGGATAAAATTTGCCAGTGAAAAGATGTGGAGCCCTCGAAACGGTCACACATTGACAAAATTTCATGATAAGCTCATACTTATAGGTGGGTTCAATTATACAAATCGTTGTTTGAATGATGTTTGGATTTTTGATCCGAAAAATCCTATGTTAGGATGGACCTGTATCGTTGATGATGCTCCTTGGGAGGGACGAGAAGGCCATCAATCGTTAGTGTATCATGATTTTATATGGATATTTGGAGGTAAGGTTAATTCAGGTATAAGCAATGAGATTTGGAAATCACCCGATGGGATTGAATGGGAGAGAGTTTCAGAAAATTCTCTATGGGAACCTCGATGTTTTCATAATGTCGTTGTATATAATAACAAACTGTGGCTGATAGGAGGAAGTTTAAGTGTTGATAACGCAAAAAATGATGTTAATGTTTCAGATAATGGAAAAGATTGGAAATTAGTTGACGAACATCTTCCTTTCACTCCTAGATTTGGTTCTGGTGCTGCTGTATATGATAACAAAATTTGGTTGATTGGAGGTTCTGATGCAAGTGAAAGTCATTTTTCTAATGAAACATGGTGGTATACTCAAGAGGAAGGATGGAGTAAACTAGCGATTGAAAGTTCCTGGAAGCCTCGGTGGGCATTCAACTGTCTTTCTAATTTTCAAAATCAAATATTATTAATTTGTGGTGGTGTACGTTATCAAGATCGAAAGTATGGAGCATACTCTGATAGTTGGGTACTAATTGATAAATAAAAAAAGAATTTTGATATAATAGGAGTAAACCGATAAATCATTCAAAAAAAAGTGTAAGTTCTTTATCAATAGGAAAGTAAACAGGTACTTTTATTATATAACCTAAATTTTTCAATTCTGTTATCTCAAAATTACGACCGGAAATCGCTTGAGGGATAATTCTCGTTTTTGATAAAATTGTGATTGTTCCGTTGTGATAACGCAAGTTAAATTCCACAAATAATTTCTTTTCTTTGGTGTTATATTCAATATTAGTAATCTCCTGACATCCTTGAGTAATATGTAGATCAGAGGATAGGATTATGGGACATATATCATTAGGTTGAATTGGAATAATACTATAGTATGTACAGCCGTGTTTTGGCATTTTTGAAACCGTTATTTGCTCATGAAGGCCAAAAACTTCAGGAAGCAAACGGTCCTTCCAGAAATCATAAATATAGAATTCTTTTGCGACCATCTCAACGTTTAATGTTTCTAAAATGTTTGCTATGGTGAATCTTATTGAATGATTATGATCTCTCCAATTTAATAATGACAGAAGAACACGTTTTCCTATTGGCGCTTCAGTGAATAAACCGAATATCTCAGGATCTTGCTTATTTAGCATATCTAATGCTAATGCTCCTTTCTTATATGGAGGTAATAATAATTTCATATATCGTAATCTATCTTCACTAAGAAGAGGAAGATCATCTGAAAACATGATCATACCTGCAGATAAACCCATTACAGTCAACTGAAATTGAACTTCATCTAGTGAAAGTCGAGATTTATTAGTACGAACAATAACACAGTCAGGATCATTTACCCATAGTTTATTATGCATGAAATTTCGTAAAACAGTTGCAAGCATAGCAGGTTTTAAAGCAGGTATGCCTAGGTTCAATTTATAGTGTAGAAAATCCCCCAATTTGCCAAGAATTCTCCATTTTGCAGCTGTATCTTCTCCAATTCGCATGGCATCTACTAACCCAATACATGGACCCAAAGGAGCACCACATCCAAGTAAAATGGTATCATCGCCCATTTGGTCACGGATAAACTCAACTCCATTTCGATAGATTTCCGCTCTCGTCATACCCGGTGAATAGTACTGTGCTCCATAAATTTCTGAACCATAGATGAAATCTATTTTAATATAGTCGTAATTCCAATTCTCTATAATGGTTTGAACTAGTGTCTTAATATGATTTAGTACTTCTTTTTTAGAGAGATCTAATGCATAGACTTTCGAACCCCAGTTAGGTGCTGCGACAATATAATTTCCTTTTTTATCTCTTAGAAACCAATCGGGATGGTTTTTGAGAAGTTCCGAACGATCTTGAGCAATAAAAGGCGCGATCCATAATCCTGCTAAGTATCCAGCTTCATGGATCTTGTTTACTAAATGTTTCATACCATGTGGAAATTTCTCGGTAAGTAAACTTTCAAAATCTCCCACTTCTGTTTGAAAACCATCATCTAATTGTATTAAATTGACTGGGTACCCCTTATTTATTTTAAAAAATTCCAGATTTCGAAGCATATCATCCTCAGTAATTTTAGTATAAAAATAGTACCAAGAACAATACCCCGCAAGTGTTCCCTTGAATCGAATCTTTTCTGGTGGGTAATATACTCTACTTTCCATTCGTTTTCCTGTAATCTCCGCCCATTTTGATAATCCTTGAACT
>JAEOUK010000750.1 GCA_016839385.1 Promethearchaeota archaeon | reverse complement strand
TTTCTGGATACGCCCGTCAAGCGCTATTCGAGTGGGATGCAGGTGCGGCTGGCGTTTGCCGTGGCGGCGCACCTGGAACCGGAGATTTTGCTAGTGGTTGAGGTGCGGGCGGTGGGGGATGCGGAGTTCCAGACGAAATGCCTCGGGAAGATGGGGGAGGTGGCGAAGGGGGGGAGGACGGTGTTGTTTGTTAGTCATAATATGAGCGCTATTCAAAATTTGTGCTCAAATTGTTTACTGATAGATGATGGTAATATAATTCAAAGTGGGAGTGTAACAAAAGCAATTAGTGCTTACTATAAGATGACAGTTTCTGAAGAAAAATGCGGTGAAATAAATTTATCTGAATGGCCAAATCGTTATGGTAGAGGAGGTGTGCAAATACTTTCTGCTCGACTGTTAGATGAAAATAACAACATCACAACAAGATTTTACCGTTTCAAACCGATGAAAATTGAATATGAATTTTATAGTAACAGTTTCCATAAATTGGTTTTTTCAGTGATAATAATTTCCGAATTTGGTGTACGCATAATTCATTTATCCCAATATGATACACCGGATTTTTGCCCAATTACTTTATCTGGAAATTATTTGGTTAGTTTTTTTATCCATTCTCTACCTTTAGCAGAAGGAAATTATCGATTACTTTTAGGTATACATACAGAAAATCAAATACCTTTGGATGTTGTAACGGATGTTCTATCTTTTGGAATATATGATCGTATGGATTCTTTAAGGCCATTTAAATCAAAATACGACGTAGCATATTGTTGGACAAGAAATTCATGTAATGTAATTAAATTAAAATGATTGTTCGGTCATTGCAATATTCACTTCATTAGAAATTAATTAAAACTAACCGTTATTCTGAAATTAATAAAAATTACCTTGGATATTTTATATGAAATCCGAATCAAAGATACTATTCATGATGCCAAATTGGAAAGCAATATCAGAAGTTTGGATGTATCGAATGTTGGAGGGACTTTCTGAAAACATTGCTGCAATTATTGTTCGTAATTCTTTAGGCACAAAAGTCTGGAGAGAAAAAATTAAAATTTTCTCCATACAACCACAAAACAGACGAATACGTTACATATCGAAGACTTTAGAATATTTTTCTTTGTCTTTACAAAGAACTAATCCAAATGCAGAAAGTATATTAAGAAGGATAATTAAAAAAAATAAAATTACTCATATTTTATGCCATTATGGTACATTCGCAGTTGAGTTTATGAATATTTGGCGAGAGACAGAATTGCCGTTATTTGTACATTTTCATGGATATGATGCAACTTTTGATCTTCGCAAACTCGATAATCAAATTAGAAATCGTTTTGATGAAACTTACATTTCTAAATTATTAGAATTATCTAATAAAGCAATTTTTCTTGTAAATTCAAAATTTACTAAATCGCTATTAGAGAAAGCAGGTATAAATTCAAATAGAATCATTACAAAATATTATGGTGTTCCAATTCCAGAACAAAAACATCTCCATAAAAAGAAAGAAAATTTAAATATCCTTCATTTAGGACGTCTAATTGATTGTAAATCACCTGATCGTACAATAAAAGCATTTGAAATCGCTAAAAGAAAAGGATTAGATGGAAAGCTAATTATTGCTGGTGATGGTCCTCTAAGAACAACTTGTGAGTTATTAAAAGCTCAATCAACTTTCTCAAATTCAATATTAATATTAGGGGAGGTAAATCTTGAAAAGGCACAATCACTAATTTTAAATTCTGATATTTTTACCCAACATAACATAAAGGGTGAAATATCGAATCAAACAGAATCATTAGGTGTTAGCATTCTTGAAGCCATGGCTGCTGGATTACCAGTTGTTGGTACAAATAATGGTGGTGTGATGGAGACAGTAATTGATGGTGAAACTGGATATTTGATCAAACCTGGAGATGTTGAAGCTCAGGCAGATATGTTCCTTAAGTTGGCAAATCATCCATTGTTGCGTCAAGAAATGGGAAATAAGGGTCGTCTTCGAATTAGGAATGAATTTAGTCCAAAACGAGAAATTAACCAACTGCTTTCAATTATGAAAATATCACAATAAAAAATTTTTTGTAAGGAGTAAACGCATAAATAAATTTTCACAGGAGAATTTTAACCAATATTAAAAAATTATTTTATGGCAAAAATTATAAGAATATTTCAATCATGACGAATTTTGGTAAAAAAAATGAATATGAAATTATTGAACCAACTTCCAGCTTATTTAAAAAAAATCATTTTACAGATAATAAAGTCAGCATTATTATTCCTGTTTTTAATGCTTCCCAATATATAGAAGATTCAGTAATTTCTGCATTAAATCAGAAAGAAACTGGGGAAATTATATTGATCGAGGATGGTTCTCAAGATAACAGTCTAGGAGTATGTAAAAAAATCACCCAGAAATATCATCAAGTAGTGTTATATACCCATAATAATAATGTAAACTTAGGTGCAGGTGCATCGAGGAATTTGGGTATAAGGGTATCAAGATGCCCGATAATTGCTTTTCTTGATGCTGATGATTTCTATTTACCAAATAGATTCTTAAAGGCTTTGAAAATATATCAGGAGATGCCTAATGTTGATGGCATTTATGAGGCAATAGGTGTTACCTATGAGGATGAAGATTCCAAAAAATTGTTTAATAAAGCTCAACTTAAAGAAATAAAAACTATAAAAAGAGAGATTCATCCTGAAAAATTATTTGAGGCATTTATGTTTGGAGAAGATGATGGTGGATTTAGCTTAGACGGTTTTTCTTGTCGTCGACGATCATTATTCAAAGCTAATTTGTTGTTTGATGAAGAATTACGAATTAGTCA
>JAEOUK010000705.1 GCA_016839385.1 Promethearchaeota archaeon | reverse complement strand
GGGAATGATGCTTCAAGTAATATATAACTTTCTTTGTAGGATTCTTCTTCACTTTGATTGCTTTCAGACCGCTTCTGTCTAAGTTTTTTAAAAAAATTATTCCTAACATTGATATATTCCTTCAAATCCTCGTCATTCAATAAGTACATGTAATAATGAATTGGATTAGATTTCCAATAGGAATACGATTTTTTTCTGATTTCCTCGTCAGAGGATTCGAGGTTTTTTTCGAGATATTGGTGTAAGAAAAAAACATGGGTAAAAATTGCTCGAAATAAACCAATAGTCAAAAGGTCCCTTCGGAAAAATAACCCTTCCAGGTCTTCTTTATTATTAGGATCTATTTTAAGAGCCTGTTCCAATTCTGTATTGAAAATTTTCGAAAAACTTGGTGCATACTCATAATAGTTATCAACTTTGTGTAGTACTCCCAGTTCCTCGAATTTTTTTACATGATGCAGTATAGTTGATTTAGATCTCCCGATTTGGTTACTCAATTCTGTTAAAGTCATTTTTCCGTTTATTAACATCAAGAGTAATCCTCTAAGCCTTGTTTCGTTTGCTGATAATTCCATAACTTCATTATGCATCTCTAATTGCTTTACTAAATCAGATGAATTTGACATTGTTATAATCCCTCGTATAATAATATAAAAAAATGGAAAGCATTTAGTTTTTTTAGATTGGGATATCGAGTAATACTAGCGGTCCGTATTGTTGACCTGCATAATTATCTCCATCTCCTAGATCCCCTTGGAAAAATGGACGTGGCATGGAAATCTTAATTGTATTTGCAATATCGTAGTAATATATTATGATTTTTTCGATTTCGATATTGTATAAATCACTGAACAGTTTTTTCGAGAAAAATCCAGAAGCAATTACTTTTTCGTAGGTTTCCTTCGAAGGAAACATAATATCAAGAGTCATGACAAATGGTCCTGCATTTTTCGATCGAACGACTTTTGCTATTTCTCCTAGAATCGCCATTTTCAGACCTCCTCATAGAAGAACCGAAACATTTCAAATGGATCGTCAGGTTCCACTACATGATTGACATTAAATCGATAAACCGCTCCTTTTTCAATTTCTGGAGGAGAGAACGGATAAGCAATGGTACTAATGATGCCTTCCCATTCGGGAATTGGCAGGTGAGCTGAGATATGTGCGACATATTTAGAAATCTCGGTAGCAAGTTCTTGTGTCTGAGCTGTTATGGTAATTAACAATCCCACTTCATGACCTACTTGATCCTTTAGTGGCTCCATTGGTCCCATTACTCCATTTTTCCCATATACCCGGAAATGTATTGAGAAATCTTCTTTTTTAAGACCAGGAAACATTAGTGGAACTTTTTCCCCAAAATAATTGCCTGCTAATTTGAATAAGTCATCTAAATGTTTTATGATATAAGGATCTCGAATTCCACCAATAATTACTGTTTGGTATCCAATTAATTCCGCTCCTTCCAGCTTAATTGTATACGTTTCTTTTCTAAATTCTGAACCTCTCACAATAACGGAACGATCATCTTTTGCAAGATATTCGCAATTTGTAGTCACAATGCATCCTTCGGGTTCACGAATCTCAAATGGGCTTATATTTTCATACAAAGTGTGTGCCGCGATAGATAAGGGAGTGACTTTAAGTTCTAGATCGAGAGGTTCTACTTCAAATTCAGTATCCCGAATGCGTACAAACATACTATCAGCAGCAGGAGTTACGGCACAAGCTGCTCCACATTCGACTGTTTTTGCCATATGCCAGGTTAATCCAGGATGTGCACCCATACGTATTGGAACTACTGCATATAAGGAAGTGTCGGTTGCTCGCCCTGCTAGAACTATATCAGCACCTTCGTCTAAAGCCCGATTTAATTGTTCGAATCCCATAACACCGACAATTTGAGCACTTCTATCGATTATCCCTTCTGTATATTCAATTTCGGGAAATAACGGTTTTATTTTTCCTTCTCGTAGTTTTTGCTTAAGGTAGTTTTTATCTTGACTAGCCCTGATTACAGCTAATTTAAAGTGGAGATTTTCTTCCTTGGCAATTTCGAGAACAATATCACGCATCCAATCCACAGCTACATCAGATCCGCTGGTACCGCAGGATCCGATGATAAGTGGCACTTTAAGCTTATCTCGTCCAAGGAGACATAAACGTGTATCTCGCTTGATTGCAGAACGTGCTGGTTTCGCCACCCCAGCTCCTAAGGCATATGCTCCCGAATCCGTGGATCCCGCATCGCATGCAATCACATGTGGGTTTAGTTTGAGACCTCGTTCAAAAGATTCTTCCTTAAATCCAGTTCCAATATTTCCGTTTGGACCCAATACCCTAATTTCCATCTTCTATCAATCACACTTCCTTTCATAAATTTATAAATATTTCGAACTTTTTTCAAGGATATTTAAAGGATTAGAACACATTTAAATAGGAGTATGATAGATAGAAAAATAGCTTCATATTACAAGGTGAACAATTTATGGAAATTAAAACTAAACCAAAATTTAAAGTAGGAACGACGTTTTTGCTTTCACTGGCGGTATTTGCTCAAGAAATATCTTTTAACTTCTATGATTCTCAAGTTCCGCCACTATTGGAACATTTCATCCCTTCAATTGCACTCGTGGGCTTTCTCATGGGGATTGACAATCTCATAGGCTTGTTCCTCGAACCTTTAGTCGGAAACCTATCAGACAATACTAAAACCAAGCTTGGTAAACGAATACCATATCTACTTATCGGAGTTCCGCTAAGCGCTATTGCTTTTGTGTTTATTCCCTATGCAGCTGTATCCTTACCTACATTGCTGACCACTATGTTAGTGTATATCGCTACGATGCTAGCATTTAAAGCTCCAGCAGAAAGCCTAGTACCGGATTTTATCGTACCAGAACATCGAAGTAAGGCTAACGCATTAATTAAATCCATGACAGCGTTTTCGATAATTATAGCTGCTGTACTCAGTGAGGTTTTGTATGACGATTACCCGGAAATAACTTTCATGATTCCGGCAATTATAATGATAATTTGCTTGATAGTTGTCGTTACGACAGTGAAAGAAAAGAATTCTCTAAGATATAAGATGGAAAAAGAACTAGAAGAACGTGGTGAGGTTGAACCAGCTAAAGAAAAAGTCAGCTTTTTCAAATCTTTTGGTGCTATTTTTAGGAAAGAAAATCGAGATATTTTGTTTTTGTTAATCTCGGTCTTCTTTATGGCTGTATCATGGTCGTCTGTACGTTCTTTGTTAACATTATACGGTGTAAACGCTCTTGGAATGCTTCCTGGTGACGCTGGAGGTATGAGCCTCTATGCTGGTATAGTTTTCATCCTTTTAGTTTTTCTAATTGCATGGCTATCAGAAAAATTTGACCGATTGCTCTTTTTCAAAATCGGGTTTGGAGTATTTATAATCGGATTTGTACTCGGTTATTTATGGCAGACAGAAATAGGCACTATAATCGCCACATGCGTAATTGCAGTAGGATACGGTTTCGTTGGCGCTAATGCAATCGTGATTCTATGGAATTACGAGCCAAATAAACGGGCTTCTGGAACCTATACAGGAATATTTTATGTTTTCTTCTATGGTGCATATACAGTCGGTGGATTCATGGTTGGGGGATTAATTGACTTAGAAAACTATTTTGGGCTTCCTGGATGGAGTTTCATGATGCTTAATTCAGGATTATTCGTCCTCATCGGAGCTATATTCGCATTGTTTATCAAACCAAAAAAAGAAGTAGCTGAAGCAACAATCCAATAAAATATTACTTCCATTTTTTTTCTTTTCAACTTTTTAATTATTTTAAATGTATACATCAAATCAAGTCATTTAACTCAAAGTGAACGATTATTATGGAAATTCCCGATTTTTCTCATCTACGTAGAGATTTAGCTAAGGCATTGATTCATCATAAAAAATTATTCAATGAGGGACTGATGCACTTTTCAGAAGAAAATGACATGGAATTGAATGAAATCTTGCAGAAGTTGGAGTCTATTGATGATCCCCGTTTTGTGGTTCAGCTAAGACGTTATGTAGATGAATATACCCAAAATGTAATTCCTCGTCCTTCTGACATTTCCTATAAGAGAGAGCTAATAGAAAACATTGCTGTTGAATGGATAAAGGCAAAAAATGCTCCAGAATTACCCCTTCTCCTTCACTTTCATGGAGGTGGATATGTTTTTGGGGGATTGGATGCTAGGTGGCAATTACCTTCACAACTTAGTAAAATTGCCAAAGTGAATATACTGAGCGTGAATTATAGTCTCGCTCCAGAGTTTCCTTATCCTGCCGCATTGAATGATGTTGAGATCATCTATGACTATCTTCTAAATATTCGAGATGTTAATTCAAAAAAAATCGTGTTATCAGGGGCTTCTTCGGGAGGGGGATTGGCATTAGCACTTCTTCTCAAACTACGGGATGATAATAAATCTCTCCCGGCTGGTGCTGTTTT
>JAEOUK010000704.1 GCA_016839385.1 Promethearchaeota archaeon | reverse complement strand
AACAGAGAGCATCTTCGAATACTTTCAAACAGATAGGCTCAATAATCGGTTTACTAACAGCATATCTTTTAGGAGGTTTTCTTGTTGGGGATGTTGAAACAGAAACTGGTTATCTTCTCAATGGGATCATAACATCTCTGATTGTTGCTGTAACAGTGACAATTTCTTTAATTTGGGGCGTGAAGGAAAGAAAAGAATTCTCAGAAGATCACAAACATGAATTTGGATTTAGAGAAGGTTTGAAATACACTTTCAAAAATAAAGGATTTGTGATTTATACAATAATTTATTTCCTGTACGAGTATTTTATTCTTACAATCGGAACTATGATTCCATTATTTGGTGAGTACATCCTATCTGTTGGAACGTTTGAAGCGTCAATTCTTTCTGGGATATTATTTGTTGTTGGTTTTCTTACAGTTCCAATTTGGAAGTACTTACATCAGAAGATAGGAAGCAAAAAGGGTTTCGTAATTTCTATAATACTTTACATTGTCGCATCAATTCCGTTGTTCTTTTTCACCAATTATTGGTACGTTGCAGCCACAGCTGGTGTTATGGGAGTAGGTTTTGGTGGAATGCTTTATTATGTCTATCTAATTATTGCTGATGTAATTGATGAGGATGAATTAAAAACCGGAGTACGTCGAGAAGGAACATTTTTCGGGATAACAAATTTCTTTATGCGCCTATCAATGATTTTGTCAATTTTATCAATCACGATCGTATTCAATGGAACAGGATGGGGAGAATGGACTCCTGATCCATCGTTGGGAACTGTATTTGGTATTAAATTTCTTGTAGTGGGAGTTCCAGCTATAGCACTAATTGGAGTATTGATATGCTTGAAATATTTTCCATTCTCGAAAGCGCGAGTTGAAGAAATTAAAATTCAGTTAGATGGGATGCATAAATCAAAAAAAGAGAAAGTACTGCATCATCATACTGAATAATCATATCCCAATCTTTTTTTGTTTTCTTTTCTCAAATTTATTTCATGAAAAAATTAGTTAACGTAAACAGCACATTGTTTTCTATGCCTGTATCATGTATCTCAGTCGGTACTTGGGATAATGCAAATATCATTACTTTAGCTTATGTCGGAAAGGTATGCTTGAATCCTCCTGTTATAGCTATTGGGGTTCATCCAGCCAGATATTCTCACAAATTTTTAAAAGAGCATCCAGAATTCGTAATAAATATACCAAAATCCGACCAAACGAAAATTTTGGATGGATGTGGTGTAAAAAGTGGACGAGATATAAATAAGTGGAAACAGTTCGGCTTAACAAAAGAAAAAGGAGATGTCGTTAGTACACCAATGATCAAGGAATTTCCGTTTAATATGGAATGTAAAATCGTAGCCACTCAAAAATTAGGCTCGCATACAGTGTTTTTCGGAGAAGTTGTTGCTAATCATATTGATGCTGAATACCTAAAAGATGGAGAAATTAACGGAGAGATGATTGATCAACCCATGTATTTTTATGGTGGATACTATCGAGCAGATGAAAAGTCGCTTATCGGAGATCATGGATTTTCCACAAAAAAATAGGATAGTATTAGATTTTTGATAATGCATGTTTAAGATCTTGAACAAGGTCCAGTGCATCCTCAAGACCAACAGAGAGTCTAAAATGTGTTTTGGATATCTGCATAGATTTTCTTTCCCATATTGATAAATCTACTCCTGTCATAAAAGCAGTATATTCTATCAAACTGGTTGTATCTCCTAAACTTACCCCAATTTTTATTATATCCAAATTATCAATGAATTTCATACTAGCTTCCTCGGATTCCAATTCAAAACCTACCATTCCACCGTTCAATTTCATTTGTTTCTTTGCGAGTTCATATTGAGGATGACTTTTTAGGCCAGGATAGGCAACAGAAACCACGATTTTGTGTTTTTCCATTGCTTTGGCTACTTTCATAGCATTTTCCGAATGTTTTCTCATACGAAGATCTAAAGTCTTCACTCCCCGTAAAACCAAATAAGAATCAAATGGGCTCAATACTGCCCCTTGAGTTTCATTCCAGTAGTATCTGATATCACGTATTCGATTCTTATCTCCAATAATTGCTCCAGCTACTACATCACCATGTCCGTTGATATATTTTGTTAAACTCTCAACTACAATATCTGCCCCAAATTCCAAAGGTTTTGTGATAGAAGGAGAAGCCCAAGTATTATCAACAATACACACTCCCCCAATTTCATGGATAAGGTCAGATAGCGCTTTTATGTCTAAAACATGTACATTTGGATTTACTGGCGTTTCTATGAAAAGCAGTTTAGTTTTTTCATCTATCGTTGTTTTTACTTCTGATAAATCTTCCAAATTCACTCTTCTACATTCTACTCCCATTTGAGGATACAAATTATTAAATAAGCGATGGGTTCCCGTGTATTGATTATTATGGATTATTATGTTTGGAATATCCTCAGGATGAGATTGAGGCAGAAGTTTTTTACCTTTCTTAGACTTCACATGTTCTTCATGTTTTTGTATAACTGAAGAGACTGCTTGATGTATTGCTGCCATTCCAGATGAAACACTAATACAAGCTTCCCCACCATGGAGAACTGCGAGTTTATGATCTAAAGCAAATCGCGTGGGATTTTCTGTTCGGGAATAATAATACCTATATTGCATTAGATCATCTAATTTCGGAAAAGTGTAGGACTTCGTAGCATAAATCGGCACTATTAAGGAATGAGATGTCTCAGGATATGGTTCCTCTCCTGCACGCATTAATTGTGTTTCATATCGCCAGCTATCCCATTTTTTCCGATTTTTTTCGTCTTGTTTAACGTCACGCTCTCCTTTGTTTTCTAGTTTTTCACTCATATGATCACCCTTTCACAATTCTTTTCCATACGTTATACCACTCTCAGAGGTATCCTCCATTCCTTCCAATCTGCGATAATCATCCATAGTACGTTTTTTCACGATTTTCCAATATCTATCAAATTCTTTTTCAATATCAGGATCCATTCCGGGTCCTTGTTGACTTAAGAGGATTTGATCTACTTTTTCCCTGGCACGTACCATGATATCCTTTGAACCTTGTTTTTTCCATATATTGCGGCGGTTTCTGTCTGCCAATTTTGATACATAAAGTTCTTTCCGTATGTTTTTAACCGAATGTTTGTGTCCGAGATAATGCTTCTTTTCTTTTTGAGAGACTTCGCGTATTACTTCTGCAGCTAGGGTATTTTCATCTACTGTTATTCCTTTCATAGCTCGAGAAACAATCCCAGCAAGATCATCATCTATGACCAATAATTCTAATGCTTCAGTCAATGAACTTTCATAAGTACCTGCGCAAGTAATATAGTTAATTCCTGAAGTTGCGGCACAAAAGAGAGTCATTAAACGTTCGTATCCATTTTGAAGATCGAAAGTTTTTGATTCAGTAACAGATCCTGGTCCACGTGAAGGAAAGTTGTAAAATCGACCCATTTGAGCAAATGCTGATGTGATTAATCCTGTTTCAATACTTCCCCAAGCAACATTACTCGTTACGGGATCCATAGGTGCAGACATTGTTGAATATAATATAGGTGCACCCGGATTTACCATTTGGGTTAGTGCTATTGCAGATAATGCTTCCATATTGGTCTGCACTATTAATCCAGCAAGGGTTACGGGAGCGGTTGAACCAGCACTAGCAGCAGGTGCGATTATAAGAGGTTGTTTATATTTGGCAAATACAAATAACCCATTAAGCATAATTGTAGGATGTAATAAAGGGCTAGTCGGATTAAAGAATCCAATGAATCTTGGTCGTCGAATTAATTCATCTTCTCCTCCTACAAGGATTTTCAAAAGTTCTATCATATCTTGAGAAGCGGTGCGACCTAGTGTCCCTAAACCATATGGTTTAGTACTATTTTTGGCCCATGCTTTAATTGTGTGGCAATGCATTTCCATATACTCAATATCATTGGGCCAAACATCGACATGGGAACATACAATATTTTTCAATGTGTCTACTACACGGATTTGACTAATTGTATCAGCAAGAACAGAATCTCGTACACCCCGTTTTTTTTCAGGTGCATACATTTTGACTGGTGTACCAACTGTTGCAAAGGTTGTTGTATTTATATCCACGGTGTGCGTAAATTTAGCATCAACTCCATGAAGTGTGAATTCACTTGGAACTGTTTTTAAGAATTTTTCTACAACCTGACGTGGATATTTCACATAATGATACGGATTATTGGAAGTTTCATCGACAATACAGCCATTTTGACTCAATAAATCTCGTGCCTCTTTCGAATGTACCATAACACCTATTTCTTCTAAGAGTTTAAGTGTTGTTTCATGAATTGTTTCCACTTCGTCTTGAGATAATGCTTCCATCTTCTGCAATTTCATATTTATGCACCTTTGATCCTTAGTTGATCAATCCGCCTAATATTTTTAATACTACTTCAGCTTCTAAAAAGAGAACTCACAAGAAGCTTTTTTTACGTTCGGAGTGATCCTTTCATTATGGCTTTTAAGGAACAGATTGAACAAGCGGTATTAGATTTTGATGAAGATAAACTGAAAGAAATCTGTAAGACTGCTTTGGATAAAAAAGAAGCAACTGCTGTTGAACTCCTTCGTTTGATTGGAGATATTATGAAGAATGTCGGAGATCAATTTGAGAATGAAGAAATATTCCTCCCTGAATTAATTGCTGCTGCTAATACTGTTAAAGTGACAATCGACGAAATATTAGATCCCGTGATTCGTGCTTCAGGTGGAGTCAAAGAAACCAAGGGTGTAGTAATACTCGGAACAGTAGAAGGAGATATTCACTCAATTGGAAAAGATCTAGTTGGATCCTTCTTATTTGCTAATGGCTTTGAAGTGTACAACTTGGGAGTTGACGTATCTCCAGAAACCTTCTTAGCAAAAGCTGAAGAATTAGGAGCAACTATTATTGGAATGTCTGCTTTACTTTCAATTTCTATGGATATTCAGCGTAAATTCATTGAATTACTCAATAACGAAGGTAAACGGAATAAATATAAGGTGATTGTTGGTGGTGCTCCAACATCCGAGGATTGGGCTAAGAATATCGGAGCGGATGGTTGGGCAGATGATGCAATTGGTGCCGTTAAACTCTGTTTAGGATTTGCAGAATAGCTCTATGGGTAATCTAAATGAAATTACAAACTCTTGAGGTGTTTTCCAAGAGTGAGATTGAAGAAATTCACAATGCATCTATATATATCTTGGAAAATATCGGTATAAAAGTGGAAGATCCTAAGTTAAGAAAATTTTTGAGTGAAAATGGTGTTATTCCTTCAGAAAACTCAACATATATGAAATTTCCAGAGAGTTTAGTCAAAGAAAAGCTAAAAACAATTCCTAATTCGTTTACTTTATATGGTCGAGATGGAGATTTTACTGCTGATATTGACACAAAACACAGTGAATTTGCTACGATAGGAACTCCGGTCCGAATTTATGATCCAACAAATGAAAAGGGGATTAGAAAATCCGTTCTCACTGATACTATTAGTCAGATTCGCATTGTAGATTCCTTGAAGCACATAATTTGTTCTCATGTTGATGTATGGCCTGATGATGTACCGTATCTAGAACTCCATGCACATTGTATTAAAGCATGGGCACAAAATTCAATCAAACCGTATGGTTTGGGTTGTTTAGGGAAACTCCCAAGCCAAGATATGATGGATCTTCTCTCAATCATCGTTGGGGGAAAGGAGGAACTAATCAATCACCCTCGATTAGTGGGATTTTTTTCCATAACTAGTCCCCTTGAATTTTCACAACTAATGACTAATGGTTTTGAAATTTTTGCAAAATACAAACAACCTACGATTTTAGCTCCCGAAGCTTTAGCCGGATCCACAGCACCAATTACTGTAGCGGGATTACTTACTCAAACAAATGCAGAAATTCTTGGTGGAGCAGTTTTATCCCAAATTTATAATAGTAGAGCTCCCGTTTTCTTTGGAACTGTTTCTCATATAACTGATATTCGAACCGGAAATTCAGCAATGGGTTCCGTAGAAACGGGATTAATTACGGCAGGAATTTCCCAGTTAGCTCGCAAGTATGGTATTCCATCACGAGGACCAGGAGCAGTAACAGATTCTAAAGTCTTAGACCTACAAAATGGGTTTGAACGTCTCCAAACTCTAATGTTTGCAGCCCATGCAGGAATTAATTATATTACTTGTGCGGGAAGCTACGAAGCTACACTAGCTGAAGCATTAGAGTTGTTAGTAATAGACGATGACTTAGTAGGTATGGTCAAGCGTGGATTAGAAGGAGTGGAAGTTAATGAAAAAACTATTGGACTTGATGCAATTACCAGAGTAGCAACTAGTAGTAAAAAAGGATCTAATTTCCTGGATGATAAACATACTTTAAAGCACATGAGAACTGCGCATTATCTTCCTGAATTGTCTGATCGCTTGCGTAGAAGACCGTGGTGGAAAAAAGGGGCAAAAGATATTGTTCAACGTGCTCGAGAAAAGGTTAATCAAATATTAGAAACACAAAGTGTGCCTCCACTTGCACCAGAAAAATTAGAGGAGATAGATGCGTTTATTGCAGAAATAGCTAAACGAGATTATGAATACTACAAAAAAGCAGAAAATTTAACTGGTAATAAAACAGTTTCTATAGATCATGTGGATATTACTGAAGACATGGTAAAAAAATAGGAAATAATTGTTTTAATCTTCAGGTTCTTCTTT
>JAEOUK010000749.1 GCA_016839385.1 Promethearchaeota archaeon | reverse complement strand
TAATTTCCAAAACATGTGAATCTTTATGTAATTACTTAGCTAATTGGAGATATTAATCAGCCCATCCAATGTTCAACACCGGTACTTTTAATTTATAACAATGAACTGCAGAATGATAACGAGATGCAACAGCAAATTCAATATTTTCAATAATGTGGTTTAATTGATTTGCATCTAAGTTGTCATATATAAAAGTTATATTACCATTAAATTGACTATCAATTTTTTCTCGAATTGCATTAATTTCATCCATATCTTCATAAGAATGTCGTAAAACAAATACTTTGTATTTTTTATCTTCGAGGTATTTTATGATTTCAGTATACATCGTTATAACAAAATCGTGAGGAAATGAGTCATAGAACTTTTTATGTGGAAAAATTGCAACGATTTTATTTTCAGATACCCCTTTGGGTGAAAATTTAGAAATTTCCGCTTTTTTTATTCTACCATCCGGCTTATTCAGTTTATTGAAAAGAGGATCTCCGCTATTTCCATACAGTTTTGTATGATTATAAGGTGGACTTGAAAGAACTAAATCTGACCTTAAATTTATGTCTCTACCACAGATTTGGTGGATGTAATTACAGCTGGATTTTTCTCTTCCGTAAATCCTTCTTGGAATGCGAAAAATCAATTTTATCATGAAATTCAAAATCCATTTCATTGGGATCGGATAATCTAATGGACCAAATGATTGAGGTAGTAAATAAATTGGAATATTTAGTTTACCAAAAGTTAGTATATTAAACAAATAATCCAAGCTGAACCTCAAATTGAATTTCGATGAGAGAGAGAATCCACTCAGATCGATAACGAATGCAGTATTATTAAGAATTTTAGTGATTTTGTCCTCAATTTCAATATATTCACCATCCCCAGAACTTATCCATCCAAATTTTAGATATTTGGAGCGTAAATGTATCGACCATGGAATGAAGATAAATTTGTATGGTGTTTCAAGGTGGTATTGCTCATATTCAGCTGTTGATAAAATTATGAATTTCTTATTTGGGAATCTCTTTGATAATTCATTCATAGCTGTAAATGCCATAGCTTGCGATCCTTTATTTGAAAAACTAATACCCGTAAGAAGAATATAGGGCTTTTTTGTTCTATCAATCTTGGATTTTCTATCATAATGATGACTTATACTAAGGTTAAATGGTAATAAGAAAAAATTCAACGCGAAAACTAATATTGATCTTAATATTTTCACTGATTTATCCATGTATGTTTTAATTTTGGACCAACCAACCCTAATTCTAATATTTCTAATTCTTGAAACTTGACCAATTTTGGAATTTATAGCATCCTTTCTGAAATTTGATATGATTTGTTTAGTCTGACTTTTTGATAATTTCGTGGAAGCGTTTTTTGAAATGAGATTCCCAAACTTTTTGATGAAATCCTTACTATTTACTGGTTTTAAGGAACATTTGGACTGATCTTTGATAAAATTCTGAATGTGTTTGGATAAGAAAGAGGATATTAATTCATGTTTAATTTTCTGAGATGCTATTATTGCCCCCGTTAACTCCCGCTCTAGAAAAATTTTCCCTGATTTTTCTAAGAACTGTAACACTTGATTTCCTTTTGGTGAATGCACTAAAATACTGGATTTACCAATTTTATTCATCTTATCAAGTATATAACAATCCCCAAATGCAATATCAGCAGACTTATTTAACTTATCTGAACAAAATAAGCAACGAGGAGTTTGATAATAATCCTTCAATTGCATTCTAACATTTCGGGAAACATGTATTTCATTTCCTTTGCTCGTGATTATTAACGTATCACCTGGCCATCCAGATACCTTTTTTGACCTAAAATGGAATTGGTTAATGTTTTCATTGGAAGGAATGTATGTATGATCATAATATTCATAGATATTATAATTAAGAGTTCGATCACAAAATACACCTAATACCAATATATTAGTATCATCTATGTTGTTGTTTTTACAATACAATCTTATAGTCGACGTCTGGCATGGAGTTCCCACAATAATTGTTTTTGGCGGAATCAGATTATGATATCCACTTAAATATTCCAATACTTTACCTATTGATGCGGGGATGTATTTTGATTTCTGATATTGAGATATAGTATTCAATCCTGAAAGTGAATCTTGAGAATCATTATCGTTAAATTCTATTTTACTTATCTCTGCAACTTTTCCTGTATATTTTGCATAACTTAAAGCAAATACAACGTTGTATTCTCCTAAAACTGCTAAGTCATAGATAATTTGACTTATAAGACCTCCGGAGGTGGCACCTTTTCTTAAATTAGGATTAAGACTAAAGCCGTTAAAGGCTCCTTGTACTGAATTCATATAAGATTCAACAGAGGTAAACTTTGTATCTTTAGTAAATTTTGACCCTGGACATATTGTAATGCATTTTCTACACAGAATACATTTGCCTACATTGATTTTCGGTACAAATAAACCGTTTTTCTTTTTATAAGATATTGCAGAAGTCGGACAAACAACAGCACATGCTCCACATGATAAGCATAGATTCATCAATCGGGTTTTAAGAACAGTAGATAATTTGTGATCAGAATTAGATTCACTTGGAATGTTATTACAAGATATTTCATGTTTTGAACGATTTTTTATTCTCATAATGATTCAAGTTAAAAATAAATTGAAGAGATAATTTTGTACTAGTAGATCTTGTGGTATTTAGTTATTGCATTTTTAAGAGCTTTTATTGTTCCATCAACCATACTTTCTATGTTGAAATTCTGTGTAACAGTTTTCCGAGCATTTTTTTTCAAAATTCCTACAATTTCTGGATTTTCGAAACCCCATCGTATTTTTTGTATTAATTCCTCGGAATTTTTGGGATTTATCAAAATTCCATTTACATGATCTTCGATCAATTCAACTACTCCTTCTGAATTTGATCCAATTACTAACAATTCACATGCTAACGCTTCAATAACATTATATGGCAGACCTTCAGTTGTTAACGTTGGAAATATGTAAATATTTGCAGTATTTAAAAGATCGGGAATTTCTTTGTTATCGATATATCCGAGGAAATGAGTACAACCTTGGATACCATACTTAACAGTTAATTCCTTCAGAGTTTGCTCATAAGGACCTTTACCTGCTATCAATAGTTGAATATCACTAAATTCTTCTTTTAAATAGGAAACAGCTTTTAAAATTAAGTGGGCTCCTTTCTCCTTGGATAGACGTCCTGTATTTACAATTACATGTTTGGATTCAAATCCCAATCTCTCTTTCCATTTGGGAGTAGAATAAGGTTTGAATAAATCTGTATCGATTCCGTTATATACTAATGAGATCCTTGAGTTCAAGTCTGGATTTTGTTTCAAATAACTATCATACTGTCTTTTACTAATTGT
>JAEOUK010000703.1 GCA_016839385.1 Promethearchaeota archaeon | reverse complement strand
ATCTGAGTCAAAATTCCACGCAAAAACTTCAATCAGATATACTCCGGCATAACCTGGAATAAATATTCCATAATTTTGAATAGTTTTTCCTCCTAAATTGCTGGTAATTACTGGATTTCCGTTAAATTTAATTTTCACATCGCCGATACCTGATTCTAAATCTTTTAGTTCTATCCGCACAATTCCCGGATCATAAATTGTCCCTTCTCCTACATGATACATTAATATCGCTGGTGCAGATGGATCATCATCAATAATTTCAGTGGCTAGTGAATAAGTCGCAAATTCTTGATCACCGATGTATTCTTTATCATTATTCAAGCTATTAACTTCGATAGTAAATAATCCCACGGGTGGGATTGGAACTTGAAGGTTATACGTTTTTGTAAAAATACCATCCAGATTTTGCTCATATAAATATTCTACGTCATTAATAAGAATTTGAACCTCATCAATACCAGATTCAAAATCTTCCACATCTACGATCCAAAACCCAGGATCGTAATCAAATTCAGATCCCACATAATCGATAGAAATAGATGGACCAGTAATATCATCATCAGTTAAAGTGTAGCTTTCTGAATAAAATGACGTTTCTTGATCTCCCGTATAATCCTTGTCATTATTACTAGCAGGGACTTCCACGAGAAATGTACCCACAGGTATACCAAGGATCAGAATGTTGTCATACGTTTTTGAGATGATTCCATTAAGATTTTGTTCGTATATATATTGTATCCCATTGATTAAAATTTGAACTTCGTCAAGACCTGTTTCTAAATCTTCCACAAACACATTGAAATATCCTGGATTCTGATCCTGACCCGAACCAACGTATGTTACTGTTATATCGGGTCCTGTAATATCATCTTCAGGTACTTCCCCCGCTTTAATATATCCCAATAATTCATCGATTAATTGAAGAAACAGAGCTTGATATTGACAACAGATTAGCCATGGTTCTTTAAACATCCCCATTCCCCAAGAAACACCATTTTCATCTGTCTTCAATCCTGTTAGTTTGGGTTTTATGTCATGAAGCAGTTTATCATAAGCTTCTTCGAAATTATCATATGTAATTAATACTTGGACTCTCGTCAGTTTATGAGTTGTTACCGCTCTCCGAGTATCTGCAGGCTTTTTCCAGCATTCATCTGGAATATTTACTATTACTTCTTTTATCTCGTCAATTTTAGAATTGATATCATTTGAAGCATAGGTAAGTTTGGTCATCGGGACTCCAAGACTTAAAACTAGCAATATAACTATTGGTAAATATCGCTTTTTAGACATTTTTGAGTGCTCCTTCTTAATTTCTAAAAATTAGCTATTTTATTGTTCATTGAAGATTTATTTAAATAAGCTGAAGGAAGGCAAAGTCGTGAATAAGTATGCTTATGTTGCAAGAAATCTAAAGATAAATCATTAAAAACGCAAAGTTGCTTTTATATTGCCAGAAACGGAATTTGGAGGAGAAGAAGAAAATGGGCAGATTCATTTTCTTCTCTCCTCCAGCGGACATCAGCGGGATGTTTGGCAGAACTGAAGTCCGAAAAAAAGGAAGTGGAATTACCACTTAATCTTTCGAATTTCTTCTCTTCGATATTCAGCAATTTTTTCAAGGGTGTAATCATTCATGTTTTTTTACCTCCATAGGTGAGATGTTTTAATTATAATATGTTATTAATACGTTTCATATACATAAGATTTTGAGACCAGTTCTTCGCAATATTTTTTTTCAAAAATATCACGCTAACTGGAATGGGTTAAAGTTGAAAAATTTTTTACCATTTTCTACTTCTTACTTCTTTAATTTTTTGTTCAGCATGTTTTTCAATCATATATTCATTCATCATGGTGTTTACCTCCGTGTGGGGTTTTATTGTATTATAATAATATGTATTCAAGTTTTATATTTAAAGAAAATTGAGCCAACTAGCAGATTGGCTTCTAATTTTGGTTTTTTCGGAGAACGATTTGATGAAATCGAAAAATAAAATAGTTTTGAGTTTAAGCTATCTGGTTAAAACCCAACTATGTCCAATATTATTGAAACGTTAAACAGGATTATACATCATTATACTTCATGAATATCAATATTCCCAACCTTCCAAAATCGTAATTTTCCCAGATCATCTCCACTAATTACACCGAATTCATGACCTACTACGCAGCGAGCAAATGTATCATCCAAATGATTGGAACTCCGTTTTTTCACGTCTTTTGTAAAAATAAATGACAAGGTTTCTGCTCCTGAACCACAAACCCAATCTCGGATAACGATGATATTAGACATTATCTCTCTATCTAATGTTACTTTGGTTATACTCTGAGTTTTGGTTTCTTCAGTGAAGTCGCTTTTAATTTGATACATGATCTTGTTTGCATTTGTAAGGAATAATCCTGAGGCTGTTTGGCAAACTCCTTTGATGATAGAGTCACCCAAACGCGTATTAAGCAATAATTTTCCATCGTAAGTAAATATTGCAACACTCCCATGCTCCTGCCTTGCTCCCCCAACTACTGCAATTCGCTTGGAATTTGGTAGAACTTCAATTTGTGTAACTTCTCCATCTTTTTCGTTCCCGTCAACTATATTACTTACAAATAACTTCTGGTTAAATATAACTTCAGGACCATTGGGATATTCAACTTCTTCCAAGATTCGTTCGATTTTTGTTTCTTTAGTTTCTGAATCCGCACATGTTCTCTCAATAACCCGATATCTAGCACCTTTGTATGTGATTATTTCAGATTTATCATCTGGATTGGGTATAGTGGAGTCTTTTGATAGGTCTAATATTTGAACATCCCCATTCTTCAATCCAATGAATAATAGATTGTTTTTGATAACCAAAGCCATAACTGCCGCTGGCATCGGTTTTCTCCATACTACTTTGTGATTTATCCCCCTTTCAGAGCTCCATTCCATTTTTACGACAT
Source organism: Promethearchaeota archaeon (assembly GCA_016839385.1). Next base: position 738 of record JAEOUK010000703.1, on the reverse strand, counting down.
AATAGCGATGAGGTCCTTTAACGGAATCACCTTGTGTTTCTCTTTGCCCAAAATAGATAATCCGTTTTTCCCCTTGTTTTAATTTTCCAACACTGGTCACACCAGAACCGATATAGTTGTACGGGCATGTATTTACTACGTCAAACGTGAAATCTGCATCGTTAATCTTGAATTCTCCAATCTCATACAATCCAAAATAAAATCCATGATATGGATGAACCATAGAAATATCCAAGATATACTCTCCATTCGTTGAGAGTACAGCATGTTCACACACAAAATCCAGATTGACCAAATAATTTTTACCGGATTCGGAATTTGCTTTAAAGGATTGGAACGAGCGGCGAACTACATTTTCCAGTTTGAGAAATTCTTTGTCTACCATATTCTGCTTATTTAATAATCGTGATGTAGTACAATCCAATACTTGGATTATATCCCTAGCAAATTCGACATCCACATCATATTCAGGAATAGTGAATGTTTTTTTATCCAATTTCCCATTTCGGTTATTTTTTACTATATCTGATTTTTTACCCAATTTTTTCACACCCTCTTTTTGTAAGATAATAAATATAATGAATTAAACATGCATTTTGGTAACACCTAATGTAACGTGTGTTACATATTACAAACTGATTCTTTTTTGAGTCTCTTTTATTGTTATACTTGGATTCACTCTAAATATTTGAATACCTCTATTACGATTTCTCCCTTTTTTGTAAGAGTAACTTTTCT
>JAEOUK010000702.1 GCA_016839385.1 Promethearchaeota archaeon | reverse complement strand
TGCATTTTGAATTTGGTTTTATCTTCTTTCCTTAGTCGGAAAAATAAATATAGAATTGAAATAAAAGGAGCAAGTACGAAAATAAACGCTAAATTTATTATCGGAAGTTGGAAATAAGTAGCAATTAAATTGAACAACCTACTTGCTAAATAAGCAATTCCCGCTCCAATATTTCTACCCGGATCCATCCTTCCAAGAGTACCAATCTGGAAAATCACAGGTAATATAAAATAGATTAGGAAGAAGAAAGTAATTCCCAAAGCAACACGTCTATAAATTTTTTTTGCTACAACCTTCTTCTGTAGAAAAACCAAAGGTAACCAAATAATTCCAATGGGTAAAAGGTTGAATAGAATCGAAACTAAAACATCTAGGACTGCTATTTTAACCACCTTCTTTAAAATATAATCTCTGAAGATACAATTATTTTATAATCTTATATAATTACGCAACATACTCCATTTGACCTTAAATTTTTAATACGGGTGTACCTCATTAGATTCAAATGTTCGAGATAGTGTTTCATCCTCTTTATAATGAACTGAATGAAATCATAGAACCTAAACCCGTTTTCGAAGCCTATGAATCTCCTTTACGAACGAGAGTCATATGGGAATATTTCAAATTTAAAGGATACATAAGCTCAGATTTTAATAAGAATGGCATAATTGAAAATTCTCTAATAAACTTACGAGTAACGAAACCAAGACCCCTAAAGAAAAAAGACATTTTACGCATACATTCCCCTTACCTTTTTGAATTAGTGGAGCATTTATCCTCTGTAGGTTATGGAGGCATCGGTAACTTAGTCCAAGCTACCTCTGATTCACTGGATATTGCTTTACTTAGTGCTGGAGGAGCTTATCAAGCAATAAAGCATGTATATGATGGTTCGGTTGATCAATCATTTGCTTTAATACGACCTCCAGGTCATCATGCAATTCGAGATGAAAGTGATGGATTATGTGTTTTTAATAACATTGCAGTAGCAATAGCAAAATTACGAGAAGAACAAGATTTTGGAGGGAAAATTGCGATAATTGATATTGATACTCATTATGGAGATGGATTAGCAAAGATATTTTACGGAGATCCTAAAGTTTTGTATTCGAGTATACATGAATATGTTCCTGGAGAAGCAGGAATTGTCTCAGAAATTGGATCTGGAAAAGCTAAAGGCTTGAATATTTGTTATCCGGTACCGTTAGAGGCAGATGATGCTTACTTGGAAGGATATTGTCATTTGCTTGAATTTTACTTGCATAAATTCCAGCCTGAAATGCTTATTATTGCCGCGGGATTAGATGGTCATTGGGCAGACCCTATTGGGAATCTATCATTTACTTCAAATGGTTATAGATATTTTATGAAATGGGCCCATAATATAGCAGAAAAGGTATGTGGGGGAAAAATTTCATTCATATTAGAGGGAGGTTATAACTTGATGGTCATACCTTACCTAGCAGATTTAATTGTGTGTGAATTCACACAAAACACCCGCGTAACACCATTTGAAGACTACATTATGCCTTTTCAAAAATCGAATAGAACTAGTGAATTAGAAATAAGGAAATATCAAAAAACCCTAAAAGATGTGATTGACCCATATTGGAATTAAAGCTTATTGAGTTTCAAAGCTGCTTCCTGGACATGGAAAAGAACATCTCGGGGGCCTACTTCGGGTAGAATATAAGTAACTAATACTCCTTTTTCGAAAGGTGCTAAGATCAAATGTCCTTTTCCAGTCACATTTGTACCGATAATCCTTTCGGGGGTATGTTCAACAATCATATACTTTACTCCAAACAGCGTAATAGAACCTTTATTAGTTTGGACGGTGTCCAATATCTGGTTCAGATGTGCAGTTAAATCCCAGTTTTCAGTTTGATATGCAATTGTTCCTTCAGAAGAGATCACTCCTACTCCTCCTACTTTCATTTTAGTTTCAGTAAATAATACATCAATTATCTGTTCAATTGTCATTTCTATTACTCCAAATGTTTTACACAACTAAAAGAAAATCGATCCAAAATACATTTCTTAATGACTAACTAGTGTCTCCCAGATAATTATTAAAAGAATAAACCTAATTACTAAATTAATATCATAATCAACAAGGTGATTTTCTATTACATTTAGATTATTCAAAAAAGCAATTATGTTGTCGATGCGAAGTAAAAAACGATTCATAGTATTCACATTCATGTATACAGCAATTATTATATGGATGTCTTTTTCACTAGAAATGCTATTTGCCAGCACAGGATTTCATCCAGATTGGATCTTAGATGTAGATCCCCCAATAGCTGTGTGGTCATTAGTTTTATCCGCTGTAACAAGTATATCGTTATCAGTTTTTTACGCATGGATCATAACTAATTACAGAAGAACCGAAATTGCGACTTTAAAATGTATAGGGTATACAAACAATAATGTTCGAGTAGTAATTGTTGGTGAACTCCTCTGGGTAAGTATGTTCTCTTTCTTTTTAGTGTTTGAGGCATTAATCCATATCGCAGCATTCTCATTGTATTTTTCCACGCTACCAGGCATAAGTACTACACCACGACCTTTCATTAGCTTTTTAGCATTGCTCATTACGATTGGGATATTTCTGATCGCGCAAATTGGTGGAATATTACTCGCATACAGAAGGGCTTTGAAACTTAGACCCATTATTGCATTAAGGATTCATAAATAGGAGGATGGAAAAAAATGAAAGAAATAATGATTAAATGTGAGGGTGTTCACAAGGAATTTCGACTTCGAGGTAACATCATCCGAGCTTTAATTAACATCAATTTGGAAATAGAGCAAGGAGAATTCGTTATGATCCAAGGCCCCACAGGATGTGGAAAAACTACCTTACTTAATGTTATGAGCGGCTTAGACCTTCCTGATGAGGGATCAGTGATTTTAGACGGGGAAGATATTGCACGAGCAAATGAAGACCGATTAAGCAATATTCGAAGACAAAAAATTGGATTCGTATTCCAAGACTTCAATTTGGTTGATAATTTAACAGCCATAGAAAATGTAGAAGCATTATTATGGCCTACGGTCTTAAGAACAAAAGAGATCGAAGATCGAGCTATCGCAGCTTTACGTGCAGTAGATGTCCTTGAGCGTAAAGATCACTACCCAAGTGATTTATCAGGTGGAGAAAGACAACGCGTTGGAATGGCACGTGCAATAATTCATCAGCCACGCGTGTTATTTGCTGATGAACCAACTGGTAATCTTGATCCAACTTCCGGAAAAATGGTTTTAGAACTTCTGAAAAAATTAAATCGAGATCTTGGAACAACTATGGTTGTAGTTACTCATGACATGGACCTCGTAAAATATGGGGACCGAGTAATTAAGATGGACCGTGGTCGCATAGTTCGATAGAGGTAAATTTTTTTTTATTCTTTTTTTTGTGTAAATTGTAATAGATTAATTCCAAACTTCTTTAACTGACTATAAACGAAATCCATCGGTATTCCAATCACATTCGATGGGGAACCTGAAATAGATTTGATAAATACACTTGCTCTGTCAAACATTGAATAACTTCCTGCTCTCCATTTATATTCATCACTATAAGTAACATAATCCCTGATTTCTTCAGATGATAGATTAGCAAAAGTCACTTGTGTACTATCTATATACTCAGCCGTAATAGATGATTCACTATCATAGATTATAACTCCCGTTATTAATGTGTGCGTGTTCCCCATAAGTCTCCTCAGCATTTTAATTGCATGATCTTTATCTTTTGCTTTACCAATTGGCTCTCCCTCAAAATCAACTACTGTATCCGCTGCAACTATCACATAAAATTGTGTTTCAAGTAAAATACTCTTGGATTCGATCAAATTTCGAACGGAGTTCATTTTTCCCCTTGCATGAAGTAATGCAATATCCTTCGAAAGTAAGTTAGATTGAGGGATTTCTTCATATTCACTAACAACAACAACATGAGGAATAAAAGCGTTAGAAAAAAGACGCTTTCGATCCCTAGATTGACTGGCAAGTATGATTGTTTTTCCGGGATTCATACTAACCGTATAAAATAACTATTTCTTAAATAGAACTAGTCCCATTTTAATAAAAGACTTGCACAAGCTAAAAACTCGAATTAGGGGGATATCGGTTTCCTCGGCAATAGTTTCTAAGTTCTTTTCTCCGTCTATCCCCTGAAATACTTTTTTACTATCCAAACTTGAAAATAAATCATAAATTCCCCTTTCATAGATTTTCTTAATCCGTTTATAGGGAACAAGTGCTGAATCAAATTTTGAAATATTTGCACCTAAATTCTCTGGATCAAGACTATCTTTATGATGCATTATGTTTTCCAGTATTTCCTCGAACTCTTTGAAAATCTCTGTCTCTCCGTCCCATTTATTCTCAGTAATGAATGGAAAACGGCGTATGAAAGCAGAACTAATTTTTTTCAGCATTGCCTCCACTATTGAAGCTTGAATATCCTTTCCCTTAGAAGCTCCAACAAATAATAAATTATTATCATTGGGAGGTTTAAAGAACAAAAAGCTAACATCTTCCATTTTCATTTCCTTCATATTCCCGAGATTATCGACATTATTAGCGAAGGAATTGATTGCTGATAGAAATCCGGAGATCATTGTGATTTGGTCTTCACTTGCACGACTGTTGTCATATAAACATTCATTCCTCGTAAAGATAGGTAACCCGTTCTTTAGGATGAATAAATCGTTTAACATGGGAGATTCAGTAGCCTTCGACATCACTTGTCGAATTATGAACAACCTCAAGATGTAATTAAGTGATGTAATATCTTCATGGTATCACCTTTAAGAATAAAATGCGAAATCTCTGGGATTTTTCTAAATAAAATTAGATCTGAAGGAAAATTGAAATAAAAAAAGAATAGAAAAAGATTAGGACATTTATAATTTTGTTCCACAATTGGGACAAAATGGGTCCCCTGGAATTACTTTAGAACGGCAATTTGGGCAAAATGCACCGGTTTCAGCTGTTGTAGATCCCGTTGTTTCAGCAACCATAGCAATTTTTGGTTCTTTCTTTTTCTTTCGGGCTTTTTTCACTTTTTGGCTTTCTAATTGCCCCTCTGGTTTATATTTCAAACTACCAATAAGTGCTCCAAATACGCCGGCAATAATTCCTCCTTCGACACATGATGTTACTACTGCCGCCCAATAGGGTAAATCTGTCATTCCGCTGAAGAATCCATTAAATATGTCCATTATATTGAACACACCTAAACCCATACCACCTGTTACTGCATTAATAATTGCCTGGATAATGATTGGGAATAATCCAATGAATAATGCATAAGCAAGTCCCACTGCAAGTCCAGTATCAAAACCCTGTCTTGCTTTTTTACAGAATAATGCTGCAGTAATGGTTCCACAGAGAAGCCATGGTAATACGATTGCTAAAGCCATAGATATATCATCAGGTCGATACCATAGAGCCCAGTGTAATGGAAAGAACCACAACATCATTATACCTAAAAATCCTTGAATTATGAATGGAACAAATCCTGCAAGAAATCCCGGTAATGGTACAAAACTAAATGCAGTGTCAATTGCATCTCCAACGCCGATGAATAAACTTCCAGTAATGGCAGCACCCAAATCTAATACATTAAATGAGAACCAAGCTAAAGGTATCAAACAAAGCATTCCTAAACACCCAGTCCACATAACACGCCATAAACCCATATTTAATCATTTCCTTTGTTTTTCGTTGTATCGTTGTTTTATTCTTATAGATCAAGAAAATTAACATACATAAATATTATCAGAAATAAACCGAACTTCACCTTTATATCTATTTACCTACATTTGTTTAACAATAAAAGACTAAATTTTGTTTTTAACGCTTTTTCAAACCCATTAAAATCCATATCAACGATAAGGAAATAGAAAAACTAAATTGATAGAGTTTCATTAAAATTTTGCTGGTAACGGTCAATTACATTTTTGAGGTCGTATTGTTGCGATTGTGGACCAGCAGATTCCACAACAAATGAACCCACAACGCTACCTAACTTACATGCAGTTTCAAATGGTAAATTGTTAGCAAGCCCTGTCAATAATCCAGCTCTAAATCCATCTCCTGCACCAGTGGTATCTTTCACCTCTTTAGGATTACAAATTGGAATAGCATAATATTTACCTTGAAAATAACATTCCGATCCAGCGGAACCTTTTGTAACAATGATATTGGGATTCAATTCAAGTAACTGTTCAAATGTGAAATCTAATTTTTTCAAGATCATAGAAATTTCGTATTCATTTCCAATGGTAATGTAGGATTTTGGGATAATCTCTAAGAGCATCTCTTTTGTAAATTCAGGGGTTACTTGTCCTGGATCAAATAGAAACGGAATTCCTAACTCTTTAAATTCGTTACCCCATTTTATCATTGCAGGAGAATAATCTGGACTTATAGATGCAATTTTCACATTTTCTTTGGAATATACTCCTTTTATATTGATTTCTTTTCCTCTAATCATTGCTCCTCGATGAAAAATAATTAATTGGTTATGTGAAGAATCATTTACGATATAACATGATGCAGAATGAGAATCCGGGTGAATTTTTCCTTCAAAATTCACATTTGGGAAAGATTCGAATCTCTGTTTATACCCTAAATCTACAAAATCTTGCCCAACAGACGTGATAATTCCTGCATTTGCCCCCAGTCTTGATAGATTATATCCAATATTTCCTGCAGTACCTCCATACGACTTAATTTTCTCTTCTGGCATTACTGCAAGGTTAAAAACTTTGTTTTCGATATCGGTTGAGAGAGTTTCATTCATATTTCCAGAAAAGGTCATAATGAAATCATAGGCGATGGAACCGAGAACTAGTATTTTATCATTTACCATGCTTCAGACCAACACCCCATTCAAAATAAAATTATAGGAATTAGAAATTCAGTCTTAGAAAATGATTTTAAGTTTGCAAAATTTGATTGTACTGAGAATTATGGGAAAATCCATTGATAACGAAATTCGATTTGATCCAATTTTAAGAGAATGGGTAATTGTTGCACAAAATCGCACAGTTAGACCAGTTCTAGGGAAAACTTTTACCGACGAGAAATTAAAATACACATGTCCATTTTGTCCCGATGCTCCAGAAGGTGCAGGAGAATGGGTAGTGAAAGCACTTCCAAATAGATTTCCTGCATTGAGTACCGAGATTGATGGTTCATTTGCAAATGAAACTTTATTGTTAGATTTTTATCAGAAACGTCCTGGGAAGGGTAACTGTGAAGTTTTACTTTATTCTCAAGATCACAATAAAACTCTTGGAGATCTTTCTATCTCTAATATTATTGCGCTAATTGACCTGTGGAAGGAGCGATTAGAGTTCAATATGAAGAACGATGAAATGAAATATTCCTTCATCTTTGAAAATCGCGGTGAGATTATTGGTGTTACATTGGCACATCCTCATGGGCAAATGTATTCGTTTCCATTTATACCTCCTCGAATTGAGAGGGCATTTGAATCAAGTAAATCTTATTGGAAGAAAAATCGAACTTGCTTGTTTTGTAAGGTCATTGAAACAGAAATGAAAGATTCAACGAGAATCATAGAAGAAAACGAGGACTTCATATCATTTATTCCATATTTCGCAAAATGGCCATTTGAGATTCACGTTTATCCCAAACAGCATTTTTCATATATAAATCAAATTCCTACTTCTCAATCAGAGAATTTTGCTACAATAATCAAGCACGTAGTTCAAAGATTAGATAAATTGTATGGATTTGTAATGCCTTACGTTTTTTCTCATCATAATGCACCCTATAATATGAATGATCCAGAACATTTCCATTACCACATCGAGATTTATCCTCCTTATCGTGCAAAAGACAGAATCAAATTTATCGCTGGTGTGGAAATGGGTACTCACACCTTCATTAATCCTACAAATCCTCAAGAAAATGCAAGACTACTTCGTGAAATTGAACTAAATGAGTAGGTTGGATAAGAAATGAGTTCAAAAAAATTAATTGCGATTGTTGGTTTACCAGCTTCTGGTAAATCTACTGCTATTGAATCCATAAAAGAATTCGGTCCTGTAATCGTTATGGGAGATATAATTAGGGAAGAAGCAAGGCTTCAATCAAAAGAACCTGGGATTATTGCTAATGAGTTACGCCAGCAGTTTGGAGAAGACATCGTAGCTGTTCGGTGCATGGAAAAAATTCATGGAATGAGTGAATCAGTCTTTTTTATTGATGGCATTCGCTCAGAAAAAGAAGTTGAGAAGTTTAGAGAGCATTATTCTCTTTATGTTATCGCAATTGTTTGTCCAAATGAAATGCGTTTTAATCGGATTATAGCAAGAGGCAGATCAGATGATATTGCAAACATAGAGCAAATACGAAAAAGAGACAGACGGGAATTAAATTTTGGTTTAGGTATTGTAATCGAAAATGCTGATTATATTATACAAAATACCGTTGACATTCCCACATTACAAAAAAAGGTTCAGAACCT
>JAEOUK010000701.1 GCA_016839385.1 Promethearchaeota archaeon | reverse complement strand
TCACGCCCGCTAAATCGGCTCCGGCGTAAGAACACCAATTACATAAAAACGCAATTATTTTAGGTTCCCATTTTTTACTCTCGGATTTTTTTGGTTCTATAGCTTCTACTGTCATTTTTACTCCCTCTTGGTGATCATTGAATATAATTGTTCAGATGTAAATCCTATAATATCGATTGCTGAACTTCTACAATTTCCAGAACAGGCACCACATCCTTTGCACAATGCATTATTAATTGAGGCTACCATTCCAAACCTTCGATCATCGACAAATTCTATTGCTCCATACGCGCAGTTTTCAATACACATACCACAGCCAGAACATCGATCCGTATGAACCACTGCAAAAAAAGGTTCTATCTCGACCTCCCCTTTCGCCATTAATGCGATAGCGCTAGCAGCAGCTCCTTTAGCTTGCGCAACAGAATCAGGTATGTCTTTTGGACCTTGAGCAACACCTGCTATAAAAATACCCTCGGTTAAAGTATCTACCGGTCTTAATTTAGGATGTGCTTCTAAGAAGAACCCATCGGCTGACTTTTGAATTCTTAATAAACTGGTTATTGCATCGGAATCCGCCCTTGGCTCTATACCGGTAGAAAGAACAAATAGTTCCACTTCAACCTCTATCGGTTGTTGGAGTAAAGTATCCTCAGATCGTATAATAATATTGTGATTTAGAGGGTTTTCCCTTACTTCAGCAATTCTTCCTCTTACATAATTAATCCCATAATCTCTTGCTGCAGACTCGTAAAATTCTTCATATCCTTTCCCAAAAGCTCTTATATCCATGTAAAATATGTAAATATCTGCTTCTGGGTGCTTTTCTTTGTATTGTCTTGCTTGCTTAGTAGCATACATGCAGCATACTCGAGAACAATATTGATTTCCTCCCTCTCTGAAATTTCTGCTTCCCACACATTGTAGGAAAGCAATACTATGTGGATCCTTAAGATCTGATGGTTTTACGGGCTTTCCTACAACCGGACCAAACGAACTTAAGAGGCGCTCCATTTGAAGTCCTGTAATGACATTAGGATATTTGCCATAGCCATATTGTTTTAATTCAGAGGGATCATATTCGTCGTATCCCGTTGCGACTATTATAGTTCCTACTTTTACCTTTATATATTCGGGCTCGTCGTCATACTTGATCGCAAGGGGGTCACACACATCTTCTCTTGCGCAAATTCCACATTCAACGCAGCTATCCATATCGATTGTATATTGACTGGGAACCGCTTGAGGGAATGGAACATATATAGCTTTTCTTGTAGATAGTCCTAAGTCGAATTCATTTCCAACTGTAATAGGGCACGAGTCAACACATATTCCACAACCAGTGCATTTCTCTTGATCTACATAATGAGGTTTCTTTTTAATCGTAACTTCAAAATTACCTACATATCCAGTTACTTCAGTAACTTCCGAATAAGTCAACAACTCAATATTTTTATCTCGTGATATTTCAGACATTTTAGGAGTAAGAATACAAGAAGAACAATCCATAGTCGGAAAAGTTTTGTCAAGTTGGGCCATATGGCCTCCAATTGTAGCAGATCTTTCCACTAAGTATACTTTGTATCCTGCAGAGCTAAGATTTAAAGCCGCATTCATTCCGGTAATTCCTCCCCCGATAATTAAACTTGTTGGTTCTACTTTCACCTTTTGTACTGCTAAGGGTGCCAGTTCTCTTGCTTTAGCAATTGCTAATCTGATATGATCTTTAGCAATTTCGTATGCTCCTTCAGGTTCTTTCATATGAACCCAAGTGGAATGTTCTCGAATATTTGCCATTTCAAATAGGAATTGGTTTAATCCAGCTTCCTTGCATGCTATCCTGAAAGTAGGTTCGTGCATTCGTGGGGAACAAGCAGCAACTACAACGCGATTAATTAAACCAGCCTCTATATCTTCTTTAATCATCTTCTGACCAACATCAGAACAGAAAAATTTGTATTCGCGCCCTACAGATACATCCGGTAGCGTTTTAGCATATTCCACTAAATCGGGAACTGAAACTACTCCACCGATATTAACCCCACAATGGCATACATAAACTCCGATCTTTGGTTTTTCATTACCGGTAATACTTAATTCTTTTTCAACTTCAGTCAATAATATAATCCTCCTAAGTTAATTGAGATTTAACTTTTTCTAAAAACGGTTCTAAAGATATGAATGGAGAAACTCCTGTCAAATCGTGATTTTTCATTAAACCTAAAAGATTTGGATCAATTCCAAAAGATAACCCTAATAATTGTGTTATATATATTACTGGAATTTTGTATGGTTCTCCAACCATGTCTTTATAAATACTATTAGCTTCCATTTGACCTAAATCTAATTGTAAATGACAAAAAGGGCAACAATCGATAATTATATCGGCACCTGCATCTCTCATGTTTTCTAACTTTTCTCTGGAAAAGTCTGCCGAAATTTCTTTTACAGCAGTTCTTACAGCGCCACCCGCTCCACAACATTGAAACTTATCTTTATAATCAATACTCTTAGCGCCGGTGATTTCAACGATTTCGTCAAGAAATGTTGGATCTTCGCATTCACCTCCCCAAGGTCTTTTATCACTTGGTTTAACTATGTGGCAACCGTAATGAACAGCTACTTTTAAGTCTTTAAATTTGTGTTTAACAAAACCTCGCAAGAATTCAATCCCGAGATCTTGATATAAAACTTGAACAACATGTTTGGGTTCGATATTCCCTTTAAAATTTCTTCCGACTTTAGCTAGGTGTTCGTTAACCATTTTCTTTAATTCCGGTTCGTGTTCTAATTCAACCCACGCATCTCGAAGCGTACCATAACACCCATTACATCCAGTAACTACATCAATTCCTAATTCTTCCGCTATAGTAAGATTTCGTGCAGCAATTACTAGCCAAGTAGGAATATGAAAAGCTCGAAATACTCCTGGAGCTGGACAACACGAAGCGCCTTCTAATTCTACTAATTCCACACCAAGGTGGTCAAAAACAGCTCTTATTGAGGCCTCAATCATTGGATAACGATTGGGTGTTACACAACCAAGAAAAAATCCATATTTTCTTTTACTTTCTTCACTCATAATTACTTTTTACCTTCTTCTTTTTCTTTTTCAATTTCAGACTTTTCCTTTTCTTTTTGTGCTTCGATTTTGTCTAATAAATCTCTGAAACCGACAGATTTCATTAACTCTTGACATTCTTTAACAGCTTCAGGGTGCATATGAACGGTAGGAGGTAACGGTGGTAATCCATATGATTCCCGTAAATCTCTCCACTTCTTATTTGCTTCTCCGTTTGCTGGAACTCCATGACCTGTTTCATAGAATATTCTATTTGCTAAATCAAAATGAGGATCTAGAATATGTCCTTCTTCTACTGCGATATTTCTTAACTTGATAATCATATCGGTTACTGGAATGTTTCTGGGACATCGTTCATAACAAGTATAACATGTACTACAAAACCAAATAGCAATATCATCTAAAACAGACTCATCACCCGTTAATGCGCGTCGAAGGACTGAACGCGTACGATAAGCCGTTCTTCTTCCAGATGGACAACCACCTGTACATGTTCCACAATTAATACACGCTCTAAGTTTCTCTAAACCGGCATCGACAAATTTTTGAGCAATAGTTGAACTCGTGGATTTATATACCTTTCTTTCTATATATTTCTCTACATTTTCGCTCATATTTAATTCAAATCCCAAATTCCATTTTTAATTAGATATAAAAAACTGTAAAGAACTATGTCTTCACATAAATGTGTTTGATCAAACAACTCAATTGACAATCTTATTTGTGAAAAGGTAATTTTCTTAAAAAAATTTATTATGAATAAATAATAACCAAATTCCTATTATTTGCTATTTGATATATCGAGGATTTTTATAAGGAATTTAAAGGGAATATCAAATAAATTTCAACTCAAATAATAAAATTTGACTACAGAGATGGTATCGCAAAATGAAATAAGGATTAAAAAAGGATGACTAATTCTTGTCAATTTAAAGATTTATTCTTTTTCGAATTTATCATGATATTTATGACTTAAAGTACTAGCCGCTAACGTAAATCTATTGAACAAGCCTGCAGGGTCTCTGATAAAATCCAATACTTCATCTGGATCTTTATCTTTACAGAGCGAACCCAAAGTACTAATAAATTGAACACCTGGGTCCTCCACTCCAGGTACCGCTCCAAAACATCCTAAACAAGGAGCATTAGCTTTATTAGGGCAAATGGTACCGCAACCAGCTTGTGTTACTGGCCCTATACAAATATAACCTTGTTCTAAAAAGCAGGTATCCATGGTAGATAAACCTTCGTAGTCGCGTTTTAATTGGACGGGCAATTTATCTGTGATTTCGCGATCGCAGTGACTACATACGGATTTAGAACTAAACTTGAAATTGGGATCATCCCTTAATAGAAAAAGGGAGAGTCCAACTATATCGTCAATAATTTCAATGCCAGATGGAGCAACATCTATCGCAAATTTTCTGTCCTCTCCAATCTTAACATCCTTTAGATTGAAACTTTTTGGTTCGTATGCTAGCTTTTGGAGTAAATCTCCACGGAAATAAAAATTTGTAATATTTGATGCACCCGTAAACAAATCTAAGAAATGTTGTAAACTCGCGGCGTGATCTGGAGATAAATTGTGTGTATTGAACAAAATTTCTCTTAACTGAATAACTTTTTCACCGGGTTTGTCTGTTGATTTAAAGCATCCAAAACAGATACCTTCATTATTGGGACACATCAGTTCACATCCAGCTGCTGTAATTGCACCATAACATAACACATTTTCGTTTAATAAACATCCTTCTTCCTTTAAATTACATTTGTCACAAACACACATATTTTTATCCAAGGAAGAAGGTCCATCTCCAACCAATGTAATTAAGAACGAAATAGCGGCCAGAATGTTATTTGTTGTCGGAGGACAACCAGGAATGAATACATCTACATCGATTATATCATCTATATTTACAATAAATTCTTCAAAACCAGGGACATGTTCAGTAGGTTCTTTAGGTTCTTTATCTAGTATTGACTCTACTTCAGTAAACTTACGTTTAATAAGCTCTTTTTTATCAAATAAGTTAGCTAATCCTGCTACGCTTCCATAACAAGAACATGCACCAATTGCGACAATAATAGAACATTTTTCTCTCATTAATTTAGCATTTTCGGTATCTTGCTTAGTTCTCGCAACTCCTTCAAGAAATCCTACTAATATATCATTATCAGATCTTTCTTTGAGAGATTCTAACTTAAAATCCACTACAGCAGGCCAGTAAACAATATCTAATTGTGGTAAGAGTGGTAGTAAACTTAAGTGAGCATTTAATAAACTCTGATGACAACCCCAACAACTACTTAACTGCATAAATGCTACTTTTAACATAATTTTTCAATTGTTTTTACTTTAAATAAATTTATCGATAATTGAACCAATGTTTAATCAATTTAATAATATCAAGCTTAAAGTTATGCAAGTTTTTGAGATCTTTTAATAAGTTCAGACCAGAAAGGTTCTTTATATTCTCCTGAAAAATAAATTTTATTAACTTTAACCTTAATAGCACCGGTCGAGCAAGCATTTTCACACGCTCCACATTTGATGCAAGTGGCTCGTACATTAAAATCTATTTTTCTCTTTTTCCCTTTTTCACTTACTTTATCTTCTTTAAAAAAAGCCCCAGTTGGACAGACTTCGAAACAAGACATACAAGAGATACAAAGATTCCAATCTATAGCGACTTTTCCATCGACATATACTTTAGCCATTGTTCCTGATTTCTTACATTTAACCATTTTATATTCCAGTTTAGGTAAGACTTTTGCTTGAACAATTTCAATCTCTTCTAAAGGAATGACTTTTCCATCTTTTTTTAAGGTAATTGCCGAAAATGGGCACATATATGCGCAAGTTCCACAATAAGAACACTTTTCTGCATCGGGAATATCTGGATATAAATCCTCAGTTTTTTTTTTAATCAAATCGCGGTGATATTGTTTGATAGCTTCTTGAGGGCATACACGTGAACAAACATAGCATCCTACACACAAATCTTTATTAAATTCAACTGCTTGGTTCCTCGAATAGAAGTTTAAAATAACTTCATTCTTATGTTCATTTACAAATCTTTCAACTCTTGGGTATGACATTTTTAACTTCCTCCTCTTATTGGGTTAGGTCCTAGTTCTCTGAGTTCCGTTGCGTATTCTTTGG
>JAEOUK010000700.1 GCA_016839385.1 Promethearchaeota archaeon | reverse complement strand
GGTACAACGCTTGGAGCAGACAATGGCATTGGAGTTGCCCTCAGTTTAGGATTGCTTGTTGATAATGATCTAGAACATGGACCCATAGAAGTTCTCCTGACCGTTGATGAAGAAACCGGACTAACAGGTGCGTTTGAGTTGGATGTAAAAGCTCACCAATTAAAAGGAAAACATTTGATCAATGTGGATTCAGAAGAGATAGGAGCAATTACTATCGGTTCAGCTGGAGGAGGAGATACGGTTTTTGCACGAAAATTCCGACGATTCAGCCCCAAACCAGAAGTAGACAAGGTTTTTTATGAGTTAAAGATTGATGGGTTACGTGGTGGTCATTCAGGAGGTGAAATTCATCTCAACCGAGGTAGCGCACATAAACTTATAGCTCGAATTTTAACGGGTATATTGGAAAAAGCAAAAATTAATTTGTGTACCTGGAATGGAGGGTCAAAACATAACGCAATCTCTCGTGAAAGCACAGTTGTATTTGCTACGAATACCGAGAATGCAGAATTAGTAGAAGAGTATTTTAAAGAGCAAGAAAAAGTCTTAAAAAAATATTTCAATACAATTTCTTATCGAAATCAGGAATTAATTGAACCAAATTTCCAAATGATATGGAAAAAGACTAAATTAACCCCGTTTATTTCTTATGCAATTTCTAAAGATATAATTGCGACTGCGAACATTATCTATAATGGAGTGATTGAGACTTCCCCATCTATGAAGGGATTAACTCAAACATCTAACAATTTCGCTATAGTTCGAATGGTAGATTCTGCAATTGAATTTGTGCTTTCAACGCGCAGCAGTGTAGATTCTGAATTAGAATCTTTCAGATATGGTTTAAAGGATCTTGGTAGATTCGGAGGTTGGACTGTGACTCAATTACCTTCTTATCCTGGTTGGATACCTGATCCTTCAGGGGAATTCCTCTTATATGTGAAAAAACAATACGAAGATCTACTTGACAAAGAAGTAAAATTAGTAGCAGTTCATGGAGGTCTCGAAACCGGGGTGATTGGTGCATTAATTCCAGGAATTCAAATGGTTTCAATCGGTCCCGGCATTCAAAATCCTCATACACCTGCAGAACGGTTGAATATTAAAGATGTAGGTATTTTATATGAGCTATTAAAACGCTTATTGATGAATTTCAAGTAGGATTTCGACGATACGCATCTTCATCAGGTATGAATGACATCAACATTAAATCATCTCGTTCATGCCATCCTACCTTATCATAAAAATCTCGAACTTTTTTATTTCGCTTTTCAATCAATACATGGACTTTTAAGATTCCTATTTCCTTGTAAATTTTATGTAATTCCTCCATCATCCGTTTTCCATATCCCATTGAACGATATTTAGGATCTACAGCAAGATGATAAACGTAACCACGAAAACCATCATGCATGCCCATCACACACGTAATGATCTTTTCACCAATCTTACCTACTAAGAATGTATCTTGGTTACGGTTGGCTACTCGCTGAACTCGTTCTTTGGTATCTGATGAACCTAACGTGAGATTTCCTAGCTTCCAAAGCTCAAACACACGTTCATACATGTCAATCGAAAACTTTTCAATAGAAAAATCCTGACCACTCATTTGGAAGAGATATGACCCCGAATTAATCAATATTTTGAAATTAGTAAAATCACCAGATTCCTGGAATTAGTTTATATCTGGTTTTTTTAGTATAAACCGAATATCCATCCAGTTCCTTCTGAAGCATTCGATCCTCAAAAACAGTGCGTACAACAAACAATGCAGCAGAAATTACTCCGGGAATTAATGCGTAGTAGGATCCCAACAACAATGGAACACTCATCATAAATAGGATAAATGCACTATACATGGGATGTCGGACCACACGATACGGACCTGTAGTGATCACTTTGTGTTCTTCATTTTCTTGAATTTCTGCTGTGGGTGTTAAAAATGTGTTATGTCTCATTATGTTATACATAATTATTAAGGAAATTACAACCCCTACGAGACCAATAAGCTCGATCCACCATGGTATATTTGTCCAACTCATAAAGCCCGTAGATTGATTTGGGGACCAATTCAATTGATAATCTAAACCGGGAATTATCCAAACTGGACCGATAGTAGAAATAAATCCGAGTAATATGTATCGTTCCCACTTGTGTTCCGGAAGTTTAAATGTTGTTCGTTTTTTCAAGAGTTCTACATCATATTTTAAAAGATAGTAAGTTAGGATTACAGCGTATATTAAGAAAACTAAAATCCACATCCATCCCTCAAACCATTTTATTGTCCATGCTGATAAAAAGAGTATTGGGAATTGGACTAGTAATCCTAAGGTGATTTTCAAAATTAATTGAAATTTTTCTTTAAACGGTTCTCTCTCTTCACTCATACGAAATATTGCTAACTTGAACCTTTTTATATCTCACGGTCAGATATATGGTATTAAAAGAAAAAATTCGTATGATGAAAAAAAATGAAAAGATTCTCAAGTTTGGATTTTATGCGAGGAGTTGCAATTGTTTTAATGATCATCTTGCATTCTGTTTCTGACGTATTGGATGTTAATACATTAGTAGGACGTATAAATTCTGTACCTTTAGCAAATTTAATTGCGCTAGTAGTTTTACCATTTCTCGGTGGTTTAGCAGGACTATTCTTACTAGTTTCTGCAATCTCCAATATGATAAGTATGCAGAAACAATTAATGAGAGGAATGTCAGCTGGAATGTTGGCAGTACGTCAAGTAATAACAGGTTTCTTAATCTATATTTTCGCAGCGATGTCGGAAAGTTTCATAGGATATCACGGAGGATTGGGAGGTCTTGCACGAAGTTTAAATCAACCATTGGCTGTAAATTGGGATACGGTTTTTACAAGATGGGGAACATTCGAAGCAATTCACACGGTTGCGTGGTGTGTAATCATAAATGGCATAGTGCAAGCACTTTTATCTATAGGAAAATTACGTGAGAATCCAAAAATTCAAATGATGATATACGCAGGACTTGCAGCTCTTGTGATCGGATTAACCACCCCCGTATGGATTGGAATTTCAAAAATATTTCCAGGATTCCCATGGGGAGACAGTACTGCAGGTTTTGATCAACACCAACCTCATTTATTTAAAGATCCATTCATTGAGGTTGTTAAG
>JAEOUK010000699.1 GCA_016839385.1 Promethearchaeota archaeon | reverse complement strand
GGATTTCAATGAATGGGCGGCGTTGTGCTATATTGCCGGAGAAAAAAAAATATACACATCAAGAAAATACAAGCTTAAGAATATAGTTGATCGAGTAGGCGCTGGGGATTCTTTTGGTGCGGGATTTATTTACTGCCTTATTGAGAAGAAGTCATATCAAGACGCGATTGAATATGGGGTAGCTGCGTCTGCGCTGAAACATACAATTTCAGGAGATTTTAATCGGGTTACAGTCCAAGAAGTTGAATCTCTCATGCGAGGCAGTAGTTCTGGGAGGGTTGTAAGGTAAAATGCAAACTACTGAGAAAGTAGCGTTAATAACTGGCTCCATTCGAGGAATCGGAAAAGCAATTGCAAGGAATCTGCATTTTATTGGTTATACCGTCATCATTAATGGAGTATCCCAATCACAATTACCAAATTCATTTCTACAAGAGTTTTCAGAAAGAAATCAATCCATTCATTATGTACAAGCAGATGTTTCTAAAGCAATTGAGAGGGAAAAATTATTACGAAAAATAAATGAACTCGGTCGAATTGATATTTTAGTTAATAATGCTGGAGTTGCTCCAGATGAGCGTAAGGATATATTAGAAGCGACTGAAACCAGTTTTGACCGAGTGTTGGGTATTAATTTAAAAGGACCATATTTTTTAACCCAATCTATCGCAAATTTGATGATTAAATTACAAAAAAAGAATCTACACGATTTCACTCCAAAAATTATGAACATCGGGTCCATCTCAGCTTACACAACCTCAGTCAATCGAGGAGATTATTGCCTTTCCAAAGCTGGTGTAGAGATGATGACAAAATTATATGCTGATCGTCTCGCAGAATTTAATATCCCGGTCTTAGAAGTTCGTCCGGGGATAATTAAAACCGATATGACGAAAACAGTTCAAGAAAAATATGATGCATTATTTTCGAAAGGATTAACTCCAATTTCAAGATGGGGTACCCCTGAAGACGTTGCAAAATGCGTTACTGCAATCGCACAAGATTTTTTTCCATATAGCACTGGTCAAGTTTTCAATATTGATGGAGGCTTCCACCTAAAACGACTGTAGGTTAATAGAATGAACTTAGATGATTACGACTTTTATCAGATTAACACCCTTGTTATCGGCTCAGGAGCAGCTGGATTAAATGCAGCTGTACACTTTGTTGAAGAAGGTGGAGATTCTTCTCAAATAGTCATTGCAACGGAAAAACTAGGCGGAGGTCCTTCATTCAATGCGGGTTCGGATAAACAAACCTACTATAAACTTTCTCTTGGCGGAATAGTTCCTGACACGGTGTATGAAATGGCTTCTACTTACTGGAATGGTGGTTCCATGCATGGTGATATAGCATTAGTAGAGGCTGCTAACTCTGTTAGAGAGTTTATGCATTTAGTTTCTATTGGAGTTCCTTTTCCAACAAACAAATATGGAGAATACGTCGGGTATAAAACTGACAATGATCCTCTTCAAAGAGCTACATCTGTAGGTCCGCTTACTTCCAAAGTAATGGGGGAGTCTTTATTAAAACGAGTGAAAGAGTTGGATGTAAAAATTGTCGATCGTGTCTACTGCAGTAAAATAATTGATATCGATTCTCGGAAACTCGTAATTGGATTCAAAATAGATGACTTATCAAAAAAACTCCTCCCCGATCCTTCACAGATTTTGAAAAAAAATATGGTATTGTTCTTAGTAGATAATATTATTGCTGCAACTGGAGGGAGTAGCGCCATATATGAACATTCAGTGTACCCAGAGAGTCAATGGGGAAGTTTGGGATTGTTAATCGATTATGGATGTGAAACCCAGAATTTGACGGAATCTCAGTTTGGATTAGCTTCTAGGGATTTTCGTTGGAATGTTAGTGGAACCTACCAGCAAGTCATACCAACTTATCTCTCCTGTGCACAAAATAAGGACATTAATGAAGCTACTGAGTTCCTAAATGAACATTTTCCTTCAAAAACTGCTCTATTAAATGCGATTTTTTTAAAAGGATATCAATGGCCATTTAACGCAGATCGCATAAAAAATCATGGTTCGTCCTTAATCGATCTTCTCGTGTTTAAAGAAACAACCGACAAAGGTCGCAAAGTGTTTTTGGATTATACTAGAAATCCATATAATCTTTCTATTGCGGATATCCTTAGCTTTCTTGACAAGGAATATTCATTATATTTGACTAAATCTGGAATTGAAATCAATGCACAACTGGAAACCCCGGTTGAACGATTGAAATTGATCAATCCAAAAGCATATCATCTGTATCTCACTCATGGCATTGATTTAGTGAAAGATCCATTAGCGATTTCAGTATGCGTACAACATTGTAATGGTGGTATTTCAGGTGATATCTGGTGGGAAACATCAAAACCAGGAATTTTTGTCATTGGTGAAGCCAATGGAAATCATGGAGTACATCGACCCGGAGGAGCTGCATTGAACTCAGGGCAAGTAGGTGGACTGCGTGCGAGTTTGAAAATAATTCATGGACGTTACAAGATCCAGATAAAAAATGCTAAATCGATACCCTCCAAAAAAATTAAAGAAATTGCATCTGATTATGTTGATCAAATTTCTCAAATCTTTTTTAAAAGTAGTGGAGTCAAAAAGAAGCCTTCTTTGGTTCTTCAGAACATTAAAAAACACATGTCAGAATATGGTACTATTATCCGAAAATCTCAGAATTTACATAAGGTGTTAAACGGTCTCAATAATAAAATATTGACATTCTTCCAAGATATCTCTGTGCAATCATCAACTTTAACAGAATTATTGCATACTTTACGAGTCTATGATGCTTTTTTGACTCATCTTGCATATCTTCAATCCATAAATCTCTATTTGATCGAAAATGGGGGAAGTAGGGGGAGTTATTTAGTACAAAAATCAGAGCAGTTTATTGATGAAAATCCTCAATTAAGGCAATATATAATAAAAACTCGGTGGGATGGTAAGAACTTCATATCTCATCTTGAGAAGACTAGGGTTATTCCTCAAGATGAAAATTGGTTTGAATCAATTTGGAATGCCTATGAAAACGGTTCATGGATCGATTAGTTCATATCTACACAAAACCACATAGGGAAATTTTCCTTTCTTTTTTTTTGGAGATCTGCGATGATTAAGACTGATCCAAACATGCTAAAAGTCTGTGTGATGGGCGAAGGTGGTGTCGGAAAGACTACCTTGGCAAATCGAATAATTACAGGTGTTTTTAACCCTGCAACTAAGATGACGATTGGGATTGATTTCCATCTATTTCAGATGCAGATTTTAGATCCTCGTAAAACAGATGAGAGTTTATTACCTATTTCACTCGCAATTTGGGATTTCGGTGGAGAAGATCGATTCAGATTCATGCTTCCAAGATTTGTGAAAGGTGCAAATGGGGGATTATTATTATTTGATTTAACTAGATTTAGCACCACAAAGTATTTGAAGGAATGGCTCTCAATTTGGAGGGAAAACGCAGAACCACAGACTCCTCTCTATATAGTAGCCACAAAATACGATAAAGTCAGCATTGCTGCCCAAGAAATATTGGAATCTCAATTAGATGAGTTGAAAAAGGAACTTAATATCCAAAAACACTATTTTATCAGTTCCAAAAGCGGGTACATGATTGATAGACTTATTCAAGATATTGCATGTGACATGTGGTTACATAAAAACAACGTCAAAATCTCCTTAGCAGAATAAATTTATTTTCTTTTTAGACTTAGTAATTATTATTATCAACTTGTAGATGCTTCAATCATGGGAAAGGACTTAACTTTAGAAGAGAAGGAAATCACCAAGCGGCAAAAACTGATCGAAGGATGGGATCAATTAGCCTTAAAAAATAGCACGGTATTTATTGCGGGTGTTGGAGCGCTTGGTTGTGAAATTGCAAAGGATTTGGCACTATGCGGAGTTGGAAAATTAATTTTATGTGACTTAGATACCATTGAAACCTCGAATTTGTCGCGTCAAATGCTTTTTTACAAAGGAGATGAAGGTCGCCCTAAAGCAGAAGTTGCAGCAGAACGAGTTAAACGAATGAATCCATTCATGGAAATTGAATTTTACTTTAAGCGTATACAAGATCTACCGATGGACCTCTACCAATCTTGTGATTTGATAATTGCAGCTCTCGATAATTTCAAAGCACGCATCGATCTGAATAAAATCTGTCTAAACCTAAAAAAACCCATGATTGACGGTGGAACTATGGGGATGGAAGGACATGTGCAAGTGATCATTCCTGAAGGGACAGTAGACAATTCAGGTAATCTATTGGAATATGGAAATGAATCCCAGATCATAGAGAGCATGACCGAAATGAAGATATGGGAATTGGATGAATCCAAACACCCTGGATATTTCGCAGCTAAAAAGCAAATTGAAGAATTGGAACACAAAATTGAGAGATTGACAAGTGTATTTATTGATCCCGTGGAAGCAAAAATACGTGCTCAAGTAACTGAAGAAGTGAAAACGCAACCCCGCAATTTCACACCATGCTATCGATGTGCCGTTCCAATACCACCTCCGATGGGAAAAACTGCAGCAGCGTGTACTTTGAAAGGTATCCCTAGAAATAGGACTCATTGCGCGCTCAGAGCAGATGTATTATATTACACTCAAGAAGATAAAGATGTGGATTTTTCCATCCCAGAAGATGTTAAAAAACTTACAGAAATCGCGCAGAATGAGTTAAATGAGTTGAGGAAGAGGGTAGTAGAAGAGGGAATCAACCCTGAAGAAAAAAATCAACTTAGTGCTGAGGAAATGGAAGAACGCAGGAAAAATGTAATCCTTACTTTTGGTCCTGATTTCTCTCCTGAAGATATGGAAAACATAATTCAAAATAAAATGCCTGCAATCCAAACCGTAAGTTCAGTAATATCATCAATCGAATCACAAGAAGCGTTAAAGATTTTATTTAGGATGAAAGGAATTAACGTAGGACAAATTATGGATCCTCCATACGTTAACTATAACGGAGTATTTGGTCAATTTGATGCAGTTCCGTTATCCAGACGTGAAGATTGTGTGGCATGTGGAACTATCGAAGGAGTAGAAAATCTTAGTCTTCTTCTTCCG
>JAEOUK010000698.1 GCA_016839385.1 Promethearchaeota archaeon | reverse complement strand
CCATCGGTATGTTTAAAGCGATAAATCGAGCTTTACAACCAGATCCATCAAAAAGGTTTTCAGATGTTAGATCCCTAAAATCGGAGATAAATGCTAGCAAATCAACTTCCTCAAAAATACCATCTCGAGCTCCTTCAAAGCTAACAACATCGGTTGCAACGAAGAGCAGAACTACTAAAACTCAAGCTTCAGCCTTCGAAAAAATCCTTAAATGGTTGATCTATACATTGGGGTTGGTCGTGATAGCACTTTTAGCAATATTTTTATTTCCTAAAATCAATGATAATAGTTTGATCTCTACTCAAATAATACCAACAACATCAAATTTCCCGACCAAAACATTGGATCATCTCCTTTTGGAAACCTCTATTTCCCCAGATCCTTCACCAACTCTATCTGGACATGCTGAAATTATTCCCCAAAATGAGTTTATCGATCCTTTTGGAGTTCCTATGATGTTTATTCCAGCTGGAACGTTCGAAATGGGTTACAACGCTAATGATTTGTTGAGTGAATGTAAAAAGATGAATGAATTATATCCCCTAAATATTTGTAATATAGACCTATTTTATACTCAGGAGCCAGTTCATAATGTTACCTTAGGTGATTACTATATTGATAAATATGAAGTCACAAATGTCAGATATTATACTTGCGTTGAGGAAGGCCGTTGTCCACCTCTTTTGGTGAAAGACTCTAGTCTTAATATTATTTATGATGATGCAATATTTGCGAAATTTCCAGTCATCAATGTTACCTGGGAAGCTGCAAATTCTTATTGCCAATGGCGAGGAGCACGTCTACCATCAGAAGCTGAATGGGAGAATGCAGCACGAGGAACTAATGGTTGGATATATCCTTGGGGAAATGAATTTGACTGTCATAAAGGTAATTTTGATGATGAAACGACGCATTCAGATTACGTGATAATAGGTGGAGTAGGTTGTGATGGATTCAATACAGTTGCACCTGTAGGTAGTTTTCCTGAAGGGACGAGTTTTTTTGGTCTCTTGGATATGGCGGGAAATGTTTGGGAGTGGGTTTTTGATTGGTATGATGCTTATCCTGGTGGCAATCTGAACGCAAGTGAGTACTTTGGTGAAACCTATCGAGTAATTAGAGGCGGTGCATGGATTAGTAGCGAAAACCATAACTATTGGATACTTCGTTCTTCTACCCGAGCTGGTATGGATCCTAACAATTTTGCCTCCGATATCGGTTTTCGTTGCGCCTTATCACCATGATTCATGAAACTGGTTTCTGAACTTCCGATTTTTTTGTAAAAAAATTGGGGATATTGACGAGTTGCCGTTAAGAAATCTCTCCCTGTTTTTGAGACCTGATAGCAATAGATTACGTCTACATCATAAATGAACGTGGAAGAGGTGCGAAAAAAAATTAATACTCAATAATTTGATGTGGATATGAAGGATAACCCCATCCAGTTTTAAATTGTCACCCCAGTTCCCATCCCTTCTTCCGATCCCTTCATTAGCAAAGAGTTATTAATTCCTCGAAAAGAAGCAATCATTCCAATGCAATTCCGAAATTTCGGACAGTAAGAAAAATCTTTTTCAATTCTAAATCTACCTTAGTAGGAGGAAGTCTGAACCAATCGATCATCAATTATATAAGTCAGAAAAATGCTTCCATTAACCCGAAAAATCCGGAGTTAAGTGTAGTGAATAGTTACTACCTGTGTAGGAGGAAAATATAAAATTTTTATTACGAAAAATGAA
The DNA here is from genome assembly GCA_016839385.1 of Promethearchaeota archaeon. Next base: position 906 of record JAEOUK010000698.1, on the reverse strand, counting down.
AATGAAATCCACATAATCTGATACCAGATTGTTATTTATCAATATCACTATTTCCATAGAGATAAAATAAGATGCTACAATGATATAAAGTTTTAGAGAAAAATTTCACACCTAAGAGGCAACGTAAATCAATGACTTCAGAAAAATTGCATGAAGCTATTAACCTTATCAGGTCTGGATGTAAACTGGAAGCTCGTAAAATTATTAAGACACTTCTCCAAGAAAATCCCAAAAATGAGTCCATTTGGTTCTGGTATGTTGAAACATTTTCTTCTGATTTAGATCGAATAAAAGCTCTTAGGTTATGCCTAAAGTATATTCCGGATAATCAAGTTGTTATTCAAAGTTTACGGAAAATAGAAAAAAAACTACAAAATAACAATCTTGTTCAACTCAATTCATTCTCAGATAAAAAGCCTTCCAAAAAAAATAAAATAGACTCTTCTTCCAAATCAGGAATAAAGCCAGCATTTTTCGTCATAATAATTTTCTTTGTTTGTGTTGGTATTAGTGGAATTGGGTTTATTCTAATTTCGAGAATTAATCTAAATGAGTTTCATAACATTAGTGAAGCAGAAAAAGTAAGTAATACTAAAAGTTTGTCTGATAATTATATTTCGGCTAGAGACGGAATGGTTCAGGTTCTAATTCCAGCAGGAGAATTCCTAATGGGTGGTGAAGGATATGAAGATACTAGTTTACCCGTCCATGTTGTTCACCTTGATACTTATTCAATTGACGAAACTGAGGTAACACTATCTCAATTTCTTTTGTTTATGAAGAATTCTGGTTATGATGCAGATCCTTGTGGAGGTGGTGATCACTACCCTGTTGCATGTGTTACGTGGTTTGATGCTAGTGCATACTGCGAATGGGCTGAACGACGATTACCGACAGAAGCAGAGT
>JAEOUK010000697.1 GCA_016839385.1 Promethearchaeota archaeon | reverse complement strand
TTTATAGCATCTTCAACATTTTTTATCATACCTACTAGTCCAATCTTCATCGGAGTAATGTGGTCCAAAATGAGATGCCCCTGCCAAACTCCAATTGCTGCACCAATATTTGTTACGACATCATTTTTTGCGGTACTTCTTGGCAGATTGTTTATGAAATCTTTGAATTCTCCTTTATAGAGCTTGGATTCGTTAAATCTTTTTATCAGTTTTTCAGAAATTGTTTTTGTTTTCCAGTATGGAAGTAATTTTGAAAGCAATTCTTTCTTATTTTGAGGTCTAATTTGATAAGGATTAATTTTTCGAGTATCAATGGTATCTGTACCAATTCCGGGCATTGCAATGCCTGCTTTTTTACTCTCCTCTAAACTTTTTAGCAGACTACGCAGTCCTTCAGTTTTGATTTTATGCCACGCAAACCCAATGTTTCCCTTTAGAGCAAATCTACGCATTTTTCGTCTATCAAACTCGATTTCAAATACGCCATTATAAAGTCCTCGCTCAATATCAATAGGAATGCCAAGAAATTCTTCTGTCCATCCGCCTACAATCCAAACATCAGGATCTATGTTGAAATTTATATTCTTATATACATGTTTCATTGAAAGAGCAACTTTCTCATTTATCGATAGATCGTTGCGATTCTTGATTTCATTCCATTTTTCTGTATAGAATTTCGCTCGTTCGATGGATATGTAGGGTATTTCCTTAAGAAATCGAGTTCTAAAGCGCTTAATTCGATCACTAGCAAAATCTTCCATTCCAAGAGATACTGTTTGTTGGTGAGTCACTTAAGATACCTCTTAATTCCTCTGTCTACAAAGACTAAGTATCCAAAATGAGTTTAAAAAGTAAATTCTTATGCCCCATTCAAATTCAAAAAATACACCTTTTTTTGAATCGCTAATTTTAATCTGAAGTTTTTTCCCCTGAAAAATTCTGATTATGAAGTTCAACAATAAAATTCCTTTAGAAATCGATATGACGTATATATACAGATGTTATCAGATAATTAAAGGCACACACGACAATATTGCCTAAATGGAAAAGGAAGAATTAATTGCTCCTTTCGATACGATTGTGAGTTATTTTGATCAAAAACTAGGACCTTCAATCTTGATTTCTAATTCCGATATTGCAGAAGATAAAGAATTAGAAAAAGAGATCTCTGCACTCATGGATCTACACCGTCCAGGCAGTTTTTTTGTTCATTACTTCAATGATCGGATTTCCGCAAACTACATCTATTCATATCAATCTGAGGAAATGGTGCGTGGTGGTAATAACGAAATCATGCTTTCCTTTGTTTTTCCAAAATCTGCGGAAGAAACAAAAGGGGAATTTTTGCGTTATTTTTTTACGAATATTAATGCCTATGAGAACCAATTAAAGATTTTAACTAAATGGTTACATAGAAAAGCAGAATTTAAGAATTTAATCGATTACATTCAGACTCAAAAGCCTTCCCCAGATGCAATTTCCTATTCTAAACTTCAATTACTCAAGTTTCTACATCGATAGATTTTTCATTTTGAATTTTTTTGTAACTATCATTAAATTTTTTTGATATTGATAAAGTGGTTTATATGAAATTTTTAGCGGATGAAATGTGTGGAGACATTAATAGATGGCTAAGAATGTTGGGATATGACACGACTATTCCCCAAGATCATCCGAATAATGATGGAACTACTCCAAATGACGATGAAATAATAGAAATTTGTATACATACTCACAGGATATTGATCTCTAAAGATTTTGAGATCATACAAAAAATGAACTTGAAATCTGAAAAGCTCCAGAATTCAGCAGAGAATTTTGCCAAAGATTTTGATTTAGAGCATTTAGATAAGGATATCACTCCATGCATTTTATTGAGATCTACCGATATACAAGAAAATCTCTCTGAAATTCATAAAAAGTTTAAAATAGAAATGGATTACAATATTGTAGATGCACGTTGTCCAAAATGCAATGCAGTTTTAGAAAAAATCCTAGATCCGAGAGAAATTGAAGACCATATACCTCCTAGTGTATTTGAGTTTCATTCGGATTTTTGGAAATGTTCTAATTCAGATTGTGGACAATATTTTTGGAAAGGAACGCATTTAGACCGAATTAAACAAACATTAAAGTCGATTCAAGAAAAAGATTAAGGATTTCGTATACCATACCATATCATAAGAAGGGATTTAAAATGGCACCAGATTACCACGGAACGATTCTTCCTCAAATGGAAGTAGATTTTCTTTTAGAAATGGAAAATCTCCTTGGTAAACCAATTCCCCAAGTAGAAGTTTTAGAACATGTTCATTCAGATAATGGTGTTTGCATTGTTGAGAGAAAAACCGGTTTCACTTGTCATAGAAATCAAATTGTCGGATTAGGATTCAGTAATGAAAAATTAACTGCATTACCACCCTCTCTTGGTTCTCTTTCTGAATTAAAAGATCTATATCTGATTAACAATAAACTATTGTCACTTCCCGCTTCGATAGGGAGACTTAGTAAATTGGAAAAATTAATTATGGGAAATAATCGACTATCCTCCTTACCAAATTCCATAATTTCCTTAAAAAATCTCACAGAATTTGACCTTAAATCTAATCGAATGCAGTTTTTACCAGAGTTATTTGGAAATTTAACCAAATTAAAGAGCGTATCACTATATAATAATCAATTATCAGGTCTTCCTGATAGCATTGGAGAATTGCGAGATTTAGAAGTTTTAGAACTTTCTAATAATGAATTGACTATTTTACCTGATAGTATTGGATTACTACGTTCTTTAAAACAATTAGATTTATCCTATAACAACATCATGAAATTGCCTAATTCCATTACTAATTTAGGAAATTTAGAAGAATTTAACATTTCATGGAATATATTGGACCAACTTCCAAACAATTTTGGAAATTTAAATCGTTTAAAGATATGTTACCTATTTAATAACAAACTAGTGATGCTTCCTGAAACAATTAGCAAATTAAAGCATTTGCAAGTCCTAAACCTATCATGGAATCAATTAACTGAACTTCCAGAGCATTTTGGGGATTTAAATTCTCTTGAAGCTCTTAATATTGTGAATAACCAGCTAACATTGCTTTCTGAATCCTTTGGCAGACTTCATAGCCTAAAATACCTCAATTTACGAAGAAATCATCTATCCAACTTGCCAGATTCCTTTGGAAAATTAAAAAATCTTCAACACCTTGAAATTTCCTGGAATGCTTTGGAAACGTTACCTGCGACCTTTTCAGACCTTACAAATTTAGTTCATCTTGATCTTTCATACAACCAATTGATTCGTGTTCCAAATCAAATAGCTAAGCTTAAAGATTTGAAAAGATTGAATTTACAATCAAATAAACTTACATTTCTACCAGAACTTATTGGATCATTAAAAGAATTGCGACTTTTCAACGTTAGCTATAATTTCCTCAACTCTTTACCTGAAAGTATGTCATTATTAAAGAAGCTAAAAGCAGTGGATCTCCAAGGTAATCCATGGGATGAAGAGTACGAGCAAATAGTTGATCAAACTGTTACTGAAATTATGGACCATTTCGAACGACTTTCTCAATTCACGAAAACTACAGATGTGGATCATATTAGATATAAGAATCTCTACCAAATATCTGATGCGGTTACTAAAGTCATCTCATCCAAATGGTTCACTGATTTCCTTAAATCGAATTTCAACCTAATTGAACCGATGCATAAAAAACTACTTACTGGTCAAATTTCTGAAAGAGAATTTTTCCAGCAAGTGCTTGATTTATATAATACGCAGGTGTAGGCATGGTTGAATCCCAAAGAAGTTGTAAAAAAAGGCTATGAGG
>JAEOUK010000696.1 GCA_016839385.1 Promethearchaeota archaeon | reverse complement strand
ATTTTCATGGGGGGGGCTGCTGGTGAGACCAAAGAGGAGGATGTTAAGCGCGAATATTTCAAGGATGTTAAAGCTCTCCATATAATGGGATCTGCCTTATCCATTTCAGACAATTCGAAAAATGCAGTATACCGAGCAATAAAATTAGCAATAGACTCCAATCCTAATGTAGAAATATCTTTTGATCCGAATCTTAGACCTGAGATGCTAGATATTAATATTATAAAGAAAATCATCAAACCCGTGATGGAAGTTGCAACTATAATTTTTCCAAGTGGTAAGGAAGCATTAATGTTGGCTGATTCAGGAAGTGATGAAGAACTCGATATTTGCCACAAAATTTTCGCGAAAGCTCCGAAATGTAAATATATTGTGTTAAAAAAAGGAGATAAGGGCTCCTTGATCTATGAACGGGATAAACTGGATTCAGAAATCATCACATTGGATGCATACTTAGTGCCTGAAGTGGATGCTACTGGAGCTGGAGATTCCTTTGCGGGAGCATTTATGGTAGAGTATTTATCAGGATCTTCTCTGAAGTACTGTCTTAAATTTGCCAATGCAGTTGGAGCACTCAAAGTTACAAAGTTTGGACCTATGACAGATCATACAAGAAAAGAGATAGAAGAATTTATTGAAAAACATAAAGAGTAACTATCCGCTACGTTCTAACGCGGTATAAGATCTCGGTATTGGCTGTTTTTTATCCATTCCTGTTCTGTATTTGAATTCATCTTTAACCTTTTCATACATTGAGTAAAAGTATAGAGAGAGAGGAAGATTGGTTGGGCAATTCTGGGAGCATTTCCCGCAATTCACGCAAGAATCACCGATGTGTGCTATCCGTGTCATTTGGTAGGTTAAGTTATCAATATTCTTCTCTTTTCGTTGTTTCTGCAAAATGCAATCAGTACAAAAACAAACAGGGCAGGAATTAATACATATCCCACACATTGTGCATTTTGCGAGTTCATGGATTCTATCGCTGCTTAAGAACTCACCAACATCTTGTACTTGCTGAATTCTACATAGTTCCATAATATCATTTTGTTTTTGAATCAGATCTTCAACTTGTTGTTTAGGTAATTCGAGTTTTTTGATATTTATTTTTGAAAATAGTTGTCTACCCTTCTCACTCCCAATTCTAAGAACTAATTCATGAGAGAATGGTTCGGTTGAGATCCAAGTGACTGCAAGGTCAAAATTCTTATCGATTTTTTTAATATAGCATCTGTTACAATTTTGGTTGATATTGATTTCATTTGAGAGAGTATATGTTTTGACAGTACTATCTTTTAGTTTGAGAGAATATTCACTTTCAGTAAGAAATTCATCAACGACATCTTCAGTATTAATTTTATTTTCCTTTAGTAATTTCAAAACATTGCTTGCTTGAATTGTACCTAAGTCTTCTAAAACAACCACAAAAATGTTGTCTAAATTCACCTGAAGACGTTTTCCTAATTCAACGAGAGCTCGAGCATCACACGCATGTCCAATCATGGCAATTTTTTCTGTTAGCGCTCCTCCAGCTTTTTTATGAAGATATTTTGAAGCTGTGTTTATTCGGTCAAAGTTGTAGATAAATAACTGTGATAAGGGAAATTCCTCAAGTTTTTTCGGATCGGATTCTAACACAGGAGTAATTTGGAATCGATTTCGTTTTCCTTCTCCCGTTATGACCTTATCGACTACTTTTTCACGAATTAGGGATTTTAAAATTTCCGAAAAATCTGCATATGAAATCTGATAATAATCTGTCACACTGAAAACCTATAATCTCAATAAGATTCTGTAAAAGGTCTCTGTTTAAAAAAATAATCATACCTCAATTTTGAAATATTTAGAAGATTTTGAATTATTATGGTGGAAGCAATTTTATTCGATTTTGGAGGGACGCTTTTTGATTATGATCCTCCAAATTATTCGATTTTAGGAGATGTAGCTCGTAAATTTGGAAAAAATATCCAAAATACAGATCCAATCTTATCAGTTGCATTTCAACGCCAAGAAGAATATATTTACACGCTATTCCTCAAGCAAAAAGAATATAAATCGGGTTGGATGACAGAGAAAGATTGGAGAAAAGGAGATGAAATATTATTGGAAACAATAGGGCTTTTTTCTCAAGAAGCAAAGGATAATCTGGCTCAAAAATTCCACGAACGTGATTATTACGTATATAATTTATTTCCTGATGCGTATTCTACTCTATCTACTCTTTTGAAATCAGGAATTAAACTCGGACTTGTTTCAAATCTTGGAGCAAAAAGTGTACCTCTTCGTTACAAAATGTTAGAAGATAATAACTTGACACAATATTTTTCCTCAATTGTTTTATCTGGTGAACGAGGAATTGCGAAACCGAATCCTAAGATATTCTCGATTGCATTAGAAGAATTACATATAGAAAATCCTCAAGAGGTATATCATGTTGGAGACTCTTATGTCTTTGATGTGATTGGAGCGAGGAATTCAGGTATAAATCCTATATTATTAGATACGAATAAGGGAAGGACTGATGATTGCATTATAATTGGTTCTTTATCAGAAATTATTACAGTTTTAGATATATAATGCTTATATTCTTTTTTTGAAGTTTTTCCGTTTTTCTATTTAAAATCCTTAAATATTCATTTAATAATCTTTAAATGACAGTTTTCTTTTGGGTAAGAGTTTTTGAAACACAAAACATACTATTGAAGAGTTCCCACAAACTTCTTAGAAGATCGATTATTTTTCGGAGGTTTTTTTACTTTTTTTAATTTTTTCATCCATTAATAATATAGCTGCGACATATTTTCCAGCTTTAGCTGGTATTTGTTTATTTCGTACCATATTATTCCAACCTTCCGCCATTTTTCCATCTGCCGCAATCTCAGCAAGATTTTGAACAAGCAGTTCTCCCATTTTTTTCTTTTTAATAATTGGAGCGGATTTTTTAATTCCAGGGCAATATTCTGTACCTTTATTTGTGTAACCAATCGTTCCAGAGATTTTTGCTCCATCTTCACTCATTAGAAAAGTAAATGGGAATGAACGGCAAACACTCGGTCGATGTGGATGAATTTTACATGTGTTATCATTATCCAGAAATACACATCGAGAGTCCTTATCCTTAATTAGACCGATATACGCTAATCCTTGTTCCGTTTCTATGGGAGTATATACCATTTGTGTCATATACTCTTCTACATTCGCATCCTTGAAGGTATAGAACCCGATAGCCTCCATCAATTCTTTCAGATCCATTTTTAGACCTTTATGAAACCGGATGATGTCTTGATAAGTAACATTAACAAATGTTTTGGAATCGCTACAGCATTTTCCACATTTTGTACAAGAAAAACGCAAAATTTTCAGATTTTTCGCTAATTCAATTCGTTCTTCCATTCCAATTAGTCTCAAAGAGTGATAAAAATAAAATTTTGGTATTATTCTACAGGATGAAATACCATTAGTGCCATTAATGCCCAATAGCTGCGTGTAAGTTCAATTTCATATTCAATTGTTTCATTTGCCCATGAAGAAATGCGCTCTGCTTGGTCAGGATCAAAATATACTCCTTTCTCTAGAATGAAATTGATCATTAATTCTCCAATTTCGTAATAGCGTTCATAAGCCCCAAATAATCCCATTGTGATGAGAACTTTTGCTGTATCAGTTATTGTCTTGTTTATGCATCCCTCTTCATCTATTTCAGCAATAACTAAATCCATGTATTCCGATTCCAATTTGGATCGATTGAAATCATCACCAATTGTGTGTAATGCTAAAATTCTACCTGAGGTTTCCATCAACGGATTAAATTCTTGGTATTCAGAAAAATCAGTATTTAGAATAGTTTTCAATAATTTTTCTGATTTACTAATTCGGATATTCTCCTGTTCGAGTAATTTCAGTGACAGAAATAATTTTTCATTTTCATATAGATTGAGAGGATTGAAGTTGTTCAGTTCTTTCATCAAATAGTAATGAATTCCATTCAAATCCAGTAGTTTTAACATATTGTATTCTCTATAAATTGACAATCCATAATAGGTGTTTATTATATCAGGAGCAGTAGAATCTTTATCTCCGAACGCACTGCCTTTTAAAAATGGTTTGGTAAAAGTTAAAACTTGCTTCTTAGTGAAATGATGTCCTAGTTTAAGGAGCAATTCCACTGTAACATATTCATGAAACTTCTGCAAACTATCATAGATATGATCCGGAGGATTCACTATTGCTTCATAATTGAAGTTTATTTGATCCAGAAAAACTTTTGAAATATTAGCGGGATTGACTAAATATTGGATTATAGATTTAGGTGAATTATCTAATACATCTTCCACATCCTCACCGGTTTCACTAGGTTCTCGAGTCGGAATATATCCCATAGCTTCCATTACTTTTTGTTTCTCATCCTGAATCTGTTGAAGTTTTTCTAATTCAGAAGCGAAGCTGTCTTTTAATCCAAGATCTTTCACTTTAATGGAAGGTCCTTTTGGTTTTTCTACTTCTTTTATTAAGGATTCGATCATATCTTTTGGAATTGTTTTATGCTCAAGTCGCAATTCATTAAACAAGAATTGCTCTAATCCCTTGATCACATCAGAATTGAAATGATGGCTGATGATCTTCATAATTTGGGTTCCTAGGTAGATCTTCGAGATGTTATTCACATTATCCAGAGTGATATCTTCTGCGAGCTCATGCATTTCGCTGATTGTAAACTCAAGAATATCTCCCACAGTGGGGATTTCTATAGTTTTGGTTTCCAACATTACATTTAATAAGCCCCAAATCGATTCCATAGTCCAGAATGCCGTCTCGTTTTGTGCACGTTCATTAATAATTTCTAGTAATGCATATTTTGCTTTATCTGTAAGGACATCTGCATGCCCTAATTCTTTGAATATTAGTAAAATTAGGGCTAATCGATCCGTAGTATGTAATTCCAAATTATCCTTTGAAGAGCTATTGTAATCTTGAGAGATCAAGCCATTTATAGTCGTCTCATTAAATTTAATACCCAGTAATTTTGCAGTATTGACAATGTAATATACTTTGTAAGGATCCGAGAATATCGGATCTTTCAGTACATTTACAATTGCATGAATAAGTGTATAGAGTTCATCCGAACAAACTGATGTATCAATAGCAATTCCATTTTGTATAGCCAGCTGCGTTCCAGCGTACAAAGTTAGAGGACGTAAAACAGAAATATTTTCATTGATAGCACTCCATAGCCTAGTTTTTGTCATGAGGAAATCAATTGCACTAGAAATGTTAACTCGGGGTAGTTCTAGGTTTTGAGCAAGATTATACATCACAAATAGAGTTTGTAGATCCACCTCAGGATTTTCAAATTTGAATATCTTATCAAAATTCTCCTTAGTATAGAGATTTTGCTGCAATAATTGGGAAAGTTTATGATCCCAATTTACATATACAACTAAATTGGGATATCTTTCCTCAATTTCATCAAAACGTTCTAATATATCTTCATCAAATAGACCCATATCGATGAATTGACTAAGAATGGAATTTTCTTTATCAATATAATACTTAAGAACCTCACTAAAGAGAAGTTCATCAATGGTTTTATTTAATTTCTTGTAAACCCATTCCTTGTAATTAAGAAGTTCGGTAGCTTTTTTGAAATGTCTATTTTCTTTCATAAATTCCGAGTCAAGTCTGTTAAAACTAATGCCCAGTGTGTTTAACCCGGTTCGTAAGATCCCGACGATTCGAGCGAGAACTTCCTTGTAGTCTTCGTTGTGATAATTTATTGCTGCATCTAAATCAATACCTTGTTTTATCAACAATTCTTCTAAATAGAGATAGATTCTGTTGTGAATTCTCTCGCCTAGCGTGGGAAAATGAGCTTGAAATATTTCTGCAGTTTTATCATGGATCCGAATTTTTAGCGCCCCTTGTAATCTATGAAAATCTTAGTGTTTGTTAAGACTAATATGGTATAACCATCTATTAAAATTTAATATGGGGATGTCATTTTATGATGAATTTGCAGATTGTTTTTCGAAAAAACGGAGAAATCCGTGGAATGCATTTGAAGAATTCATAAAATCCCTTGAAACAGAAAAAGTTTTTCAAAATTGCAGATTTCATGGAATATGGTGTGATTTGGGGGCAGGTAATGGAAGACACCTACCAATATTGACCAGATACACGCGTAAATACATTGGAACCGATCTTTCATTTCAATTATTAGAGATAGCACGATCTGAAATTGACATATATAGACAATATGACTGGGTAGCCTGTGATGTAAATCGACTCCCATTCCGTAATAACACTTTTAGTTCTATTATATCGGTAGCAGTTTTTCATCATATTCTCTCAAAACATGATTTACGTAGGGTTCTTGACAAGATTTCAAAATTATTGAAAAAAAAGGGGGTATTTGTCCTTACATTATGGGGTGTTCATGGCGGTAAAAATCAAAATAGAATAAGACGAAAAAATTTCCATAGAAGATTTTCATCACAAAAAATTTTTGATGGATGTACACCCTCAGAACAGTTTGAATTAGGCATTAATGATGTTTTAATCCCCTGGGTGAAAACCAATAAAGGAGGAACATCCATCAAAAAACCACGTATTTATCATCTGTACACTTATAATGAGTTAAATATCTATGATGAATCATTTGAGATTGTCACAAAAGATATTAAAAATTTAGGAATAAATGCCGGAAATAACTACTTTTTATGTTTACAAAAGAAATAAAGTGTTTTACACATCATGACAAAGTAAGGATTTCATGGCTGCTAACACTATGTCCTTATAATTTGGATACATATTTGCAATAATTGTGGAATGCATCTCAAAGACTCTGCTTGTTTGTTCACATAGGAAAATACAATGTATATGATTAGAATTATAGAATCTTTTTTGTTTAATTTCGGATCTAGTTCCAAACCAATAGGTTCCTTCGTGACTGCGATTCCATTCGGTCTTCTTTTCTGTAATGTTTACCTCAATCGCATTATACATATCGAAAGATTGTTGTACGCGGTTGCCTTGGTGGTAAATCGCTCGGTCAACGGTTTCCCAATATACTTCCAGTTTTGCATCTGGCCCAAAAATCTCTTCCATCTTGTTATAGGATTCGAATTTTACTGTACCAACTTCTGAATTTCCTTGAAGTTCAACCTGTTGGAAATAGATTGGCACTTTTTCGATTGATACATTGTGTTCGGGTGAGCGAAATACATAATATGTATGTTCCATCTTATCGTCAGATGTGAGTGATAAGGTAAATAAGTTTTTTTTCCAACAGTGAATTCCCAAAAAATTCATATTGGAGCTTATATTCAACATGACATCGAATATTTAGTGATACTAATGGCTAAGCGTCAAAATAACATCGTCGTTCAAAAAGCGCGGACAAAATTTGAATTCCGAGGCGGGAATGGATACTCCATGGAAGAGATAAAAGCTGTAGGATTGAGTGTGAAAAAAGCAAGAGAAATGGGCATTCGCGTAGATATACGACGTAATACATGTTATGATAAGAACATTGAATTTTTAATGGGAACCTACGAACTAAGTCGGCAGGAAGTTAAACCGAAAGCTAAATCAAAAGTAGAGAAACCTGCTCCAGAGAAGGTAGAACCTGAGAAAAAAGCTCCAACACCTAAGAAAGAAACCAAGCCAGAACCTTCAAAAGCAAAACCAGAAGAAAAACCTGTTGAAAAACCAATAGAGCAACCAGTTACTCCAAAAATCGATACCAAAACACCAGTCGAGGAAGAGGAGATTATTAAAAAGGTTAAAAGGACGAGTGTTACGAAGAAAACTGCTAAGAAAGAGATGGTACCTGAAAAAATAGAACCTTCTCAGAAACCAGCTCCAGATACTAAGAAACCCTCAGTTGGAAAATCCCCGACTACTGAAGAGTTCCATAAAATGTATAATGAGGAAACTGGGAAAAACGCAATTTGGAGAGGAAAAGAATCTGGTGTTTATTTGAAGTGGTTAGACCAAAAGAAGAAAGATCTTGGAATTTAATCACGGTAATTTAACTACATCTAACTCTTCTAATTTATTTAGTACTTTTTTTGCTTGTTCTGAACTAATTTTTAGGTTTTTAGATATTTTTAATGTGGAGGTTTTACCATCGCATAAATTTGCGACGTTATACTCATCCATATTAATAATACCCATCATTTTTATTCTCTCTAATGCAGGTTCAGCAATGATTAGTTTTGGAAATTTTTCTCCTATCTTTCCTCCTACCGAAATAGTTTCAATATCGACACCAAATGTATTGAATATTTCCCGGATATTTTCTTTGCGAAATATTTCTAAATCAGTCTTATGCTTTAACCAAAATCTTTTTCCAATTAATTTGAGATTTTGAGTAATTCTTTCAACATCATCATCAGCATCTGATATTGCACAGACTAGAACACGTGCATTAGGTTGATAATGAAGAATAATTGATGAGTTTTCACTTGAGACTACGCGAGACGACAAGTTTTCACTCGACGCTACATCTCGTCCTTTTTTCATGGATTTCTGAATATCATCTATCATTACATTGAGTTCGCCGAAGAAATTTGCTAATGCATCAGCAGAAACATCATTAACTTTTTGAGATTTTAGTTTTTTCTCAAGTAATAAGATGCCCGAGTCGGCATCCACGAGTATAATTGAGTAAATCACAGTTACATCAAAGCTTGTTTGTTATGTTTTGGACTAAATGATATGTTAAATATTTAATCGATTAGTAAAATTCAAGCTAAATACTTAAGGATAAATTGAGTTTAAAGACTAAACAAACTAAAAGAAAAGAATACAAGGATGATTTTATGTTCGGAAAAAGCTCAAAGAAATATTATCTATTAATTGCATGTACTTTCATATTCTGCTTTAGTAGTGTATTGCAAACTCGTGTTGCAGCAACTCCAACATGGTCCTATTCAGATCCCGCAACGGGATATGAAACTTGGAGTAATGTTAAATTACGCATGGATTATAGTTGGAAGTTATGGTCCACGTCAAATAATGTACCTGTCAATATGTGGGTAAATAGATTCAAAAATCATTCTCATCCTCAGTTAACAGGTGTTGCTCCATTACAATCAGTTGAATTAATTAGTAATTCTACTAGTTATGCACCAACTTCCTACCAAATTGATCTTGCAGATGACTATAACAATACTATCGAATTTTTTGATGTTACTTTAAATCTTGGGACGGATTTTGTGTATGATATATCTTATAACATTACACTGCAAGAAATTTCGTGGAACTTGAACGATACAGATGTGGATGAATATATTACATCAGGTCCGTTTTATCAAAACCTCACAGGCGCAGAAAACAATATTCAAGTGAACAATTTAGAATTACAATCTCTATCATATGAAATATGTAATGGTACAAATTCGATTGCGGAAAAGGTTGATGCAATAGTAAAATGGATTACTGACAATATTGAATACAGTGATGAAATCGCTGTATCTCAAGGTGCTTACATGACCTATTTCACTCAGATGGGGGACTGCTCTGATTTTTCAACCTTATTTGTTGCACTTTGTCGTATTCAAGGGATACCAGCAAGGAAAGTGACTGGTCTTGCAATCTTCAATAACGATGGATATCCCATGGAACCTTTGCATGTGGGAGATGAAGTCTCCTATGTCTATGGGTTTGATTATACAGACAGTGTAGTTGGATATATTCCAGGTCATGCGTGGACAGAATACTATGTTCCAGGATACGGATTTGTATCCATGGACCCAACTTTTGCACAATCTGATAGGGCAAGATACATGAATTACATGGATTACATCCATCTATTTTCGAGTGTCGGAGAAAATTTTGGAGGAGGAATTACTCCCCCCTTTTTAGGAAATGAGGTTGAATTCGGATTATTTCCCTATATTACAACAACAAATCCTGGAGCAATTCGTTGGGAATTATCAATGGATTTAGAAATATTAGAGGTAGATCTGAAAGTCCGTCCATTAATACCATTCCATACAGGTACATTCATTCTTGTAGGGCTTGGCATTCTAGCAATAATGGGAATTAGTATTTCACTTAAGATAAAACGAAAAAATTAGTTTATCCAAAAGTTATTTCAATTAAAGGGTAAAGTTTTTTCTTTATTTTTTTTAAGAATCTTTCAATTTCCTTTTTTTGTTTATTTGAATCAAATAAGTAATATAGTTCCATGGGTCCCAGCTGAAATTTATAGATAATTATGTTTACACTGTCAATTATTAATGAATGATAAAAATCCCGATTATTTTCTTCTTCAATATTCGCAATTACATCAAGGATATCTGGTTTTAAATCGTGAATAAGATTCAACCAGTCAGAATTTATAGCAATTTCAGATATGATAATCCCATTTTTCATTAGAAGCACAGCAAAATGTCCGTTTATTCTTTGAACAAACCATTTTATTGAATCATCATAAATAGTAGTATTTGGTGAAATATACGCTAAACTGGTTGTAATACAGTTGACAATTGAATTTCTGTCAAATGTACTTATTGTGCAAAACCTCAAATTCCAATTTGGATGGAGTTTCTCTATGATTTTTTGAATTTCATTGCATTTTAGGCTTCTATCTTCAGATGAATTCAATTTAGGATCGTTTTTATGGAATACAATCTGAATAAATGGGAAATTCTTGAAATTTTCTAAAGTACTTAGGGTTTTACTTAAGAATCCTAACATTTCATTAAAACGATCATTATCCTGAGTATCAATTAAGAAAATCAGTAGATTTGTATCCGGTAGATGTCTTTTAGCATTCTTATAAAATTTTTCTCGGTAATCGGATAACCCCTCATGATCCCATTCAATTGGAGTAATATCTAATTGTAATTCTTGAGGGATAGCTTGCAGAAATGAAGTTTTTCCTACATTGTTCAATCCTGAGATGACTATCTTTTTTCTAGGTCGAATTGTTTGATAGCGGGGAGATTTAAAAATCGAAATAATATCCAATCTTAAAGTGTCCAAGATTTGATGGATATCGGGTAGCTCAGGATTTTTTCGTAGTTTTACTCGTGTTCTATCTAACAAAATACGTAATGTGTGAATATTATTATAAACAAAATGATGATTGGAATCTTTAACCACGATTGTGACAGTTGCTGCCTTAGATTTACCACGGGCATTATCATCGGGAATAAGAAAAAAGTAAGTCAATCCGATATAATTTAAATCAGGAAAGGGAAGAATTCCGAAATATTTTAAATCATTCGATAGACCTGCTTGATATATTGCTTCTCCCATCAAGAGAGAGACAGATTTCATAGCAATTTCTACTTGTGTTGATTCTGGGACAGATTTTGGATAACAATAGACGGGAACGGGACCTTTTACATCAGAAAACATACTGAAAGAGAGTATATGAAAAAATTCTTGATCCAATTCCTCCATTTTTTTTTCTCCTTAAGTATGTCTCAATAAGAAAAGTAAACCTAAAAGCCTTAAATTGGAGACTTTCTCAAGTTTTGTTTTGCATAAAATAACTCGATTTTCTTCTTGACTACCATTCTTGCTAAGTTAATTAACCCGATCTTTGCATCTGAGGTCGTGTATAATACCAAAAATACATTTTTCATGATCGGAGAAAGGAATAATATTCCTTTTGTAGCAAAAATCGATATAAACTTCAAATCACCGCTTTCTAAACTAGCAATTACATCTTGGGAGATAGTTCCTAAGGTATTTGTAATTGTTGAGATTAAAAATTCATCAATTCGCTCTGAAACAGCAGATGCAATAATATTTCCATCCATATTGACAAGTGCAGAAGCTTCGATATTCAAATCTAATTGAGATAGATTAATAAGTATATCTTCCAGCGAATTCGGAATTGAATCCGATTGTGTAGTTACTTGAGGTTCAGATTTTGAAACGGGACGAGGATCTGATGGTACTCGTAAAGAATTCATTACTTCTGCCATTTCCTGTTCAATTTGTTGAGATTGTAGAGATTGAGAACTAAAAGACATAATAGGATGGTTAGGAGGATTCGGATTCGTTACATTTTGTTGTAGAGATTCGCCTACACGAGGAACTCTTACGGGTTGGATTACAGAGGGTTGATTCGAAGGTAAGTGGTGAGGGATTTCTTTTAAATCATTGTTGGTAATGGTATTATCAGAAAGAATGACAGGGTTTGGTCGTTCAGAATCTCGATTTGATCCTGAGTTGATATTTGTTCGTTTAGGTTGGATGGGTTTTGGAATAACTAATTTATCCACTGGTGTCGGAGGAATCGACTTTAAAGGGTGATTATTGTGGACTTCTAAGGGAGAATGAAATTTATACTCCAGATTGTTAACTTTTGGGGTAATTGGTTGAAGAGGAGGATTTTGAGGCTGAGTAGTCTTCTGTAAATGCTGAACAGGATTAAAATCACTGGATTCAATGGTATTTGACTGTGAAGAATTGCGATGTCTTCGATAATGAGTACGAACGACTACGTTGTTTACTGATTTTAAAGCTGAGCCACAATATTTACATGATTTCAGGCTTTCGGAATTTGTAGTTCCACAATTAGTGCATATACGCATAAATGATCTCCTTTTGTCCCCTTCTTCTTTCTATTTGTCTGTTATGATCTTATGAAAATTACCAAATATATTTGTGATGCATAAGAATAATTGTTGAATTTATTCTATTGGACTAGAACTATTTGAAATTGAATAAAAAAAGTGAAAAATATTAACTCTATTTAAGGAATGATTAGGTCCTTGAAAATTTGCATAAATGTGTTGATTTGTTGGTCATCAAAATTATGATCTTCTTTCATCATTAGAAGGAACAATGGTTTCAGACCTTTTTCAAGTTTTATTTCATCGAAATAATAAACTAATCCTCCTCTTTCAACAACCATCTTTTTCGAACCACTTACCGCTCCAAAGGAATCATTTAGGGTCAAAAAATACGGAGTAGCGTGTTCCAAAATTGTCATTGCTTCATCACTTTCAAAGTACTGTCCAATAATTAAGGAGTTTGAATCTAAAACAATGATTGCTTTGGAATCGTTCATTTCTGCAAATTCTTTGATGGTTTTATCAATTAATTCAGATTGTGGATAAAGAGCAAGCAATATCTTGGAAAAAGCAGTCATTACTGTCCATAAATCATAGATAGAAGTTTTGAAAAACTCCACAACATGCGTATCTCCCACAATTTCCAAGGCTTTGTTTCGGATATCGAGGTTACGTTTTTCAGTTTCAATAGGTTTCTTCTTCTTTAATTTTGGATCTAATTTATGCAAGAACAAATAAATAGGAGGGTTAATTTCTAGTTTTCTGAACTCATCAACGACATCTTTCAAGTAAGATAAACTCTCTTCTATCCGGCTCTCATCTTGCACATCAATTACATAAATACATACGCTGGTTTTATCAAAATATTTACTTGGAGCCTTTAAATATGAAATGCGATAATTATATTGCCCCCCAAGGTCCCATTCAGCGATCTTATGGCTAAGAAATTCGAAAATCTTTCGCTGGGCTTGTCTCGTTGGGTGAAGTGTTGCGATCTGGGAAAATTCCCGTTGTAATGCCAATATAATGCTCGTTTTTCCTGCTGAATCTAATCCGGTGAATAATATTTTTGAAGCATCGATCTCTTCATGGAGTTGAATACAAAACAACCTCTTTCTTGTTTATTGTAGAGTTTAATAAAATAATCCTACCTCACTCTAATAAGCTTTTTTATAGAGTTTTATATGATTAATAGCATGGATACCCTCCATCAATTTTTACTTGATTTTGTATTAGAAGAATATAACATGGGGGGTAGAAGGACAAATTATACGGAACAACGGTTAAAACAGAATCAAATCCCCATATATGTTAATGAATTTTGGACATCTAAACAAAGGCAAGCATCTTCTATCCATGAAATTTCGTATCGAGCATGTTTCAAACCACAGCTTCCTCGATTTTTTATCAACCTACTAACAAAACCAAAGGATCTTGTCTATGATCCTTTTTCAGGAAGAGGAACCACTCCAATTGAAGCGAGTCTATTAAAAAGAACCATAATTTCAAACGATATTAACCCTTTAAGCAAGATTCTGACCGAATCACGACTTCTTATCCCTACTCTTGAAGAAATTCAAGACAGATTAAACTCCATTCCATTTGATAACAACTCTAGAGCAGAAATCGATTTATCCATGTTCTATCACAAGAAAAGAGATAGTGAATTAGTTTGTTTGAAAAAATACCTGTTAAAAAGAAAAGATAGTTCTAGAGAAGATAACATCGATAAATGGATACGCATGGTTTCGACGAATAGATTAACAGGGCATTCAAGT
>JAEOUK010000695.1 GCA_016839385.1 Promethearchaeota archaeon | reverse complement strand
CGATAAACACCATGATCGTTAGCCATGTGGGTTTTTAATCCCCCTTTTTTTGCCAAACTTTATTACTTTAGCACCAATACGTTAATTGTTAATACAAGTAGTTTCCAATGATAGAATACCAACTAGTTTTTTACGCTTTATTGCAGTATTTGCATCCCTACGGCGATTAGTCCACGTATGATTTTTGATTCTCACTTAACATTAACACTAAACAAACTATAAAAAATACAAGTGAATATTATGACAACAACAGGAACCGTAAAGTGGTTTAATTCCCGAAAGGGTTTTGGATTTATCACTCCTGATGAGGGAGACAAGGACGTTTTTGTACATCATTCAGCAATTACTGTTGATGAGGGTGAGTTTGCAACACTAAACGAAAACGATAAAGTGAAATTTGAGAAAGAGGAAACCGATAAGGGTTTTGAAGCCCGAAATGTAGTGGTTACCGAAGCAGCACCCCGTCAACGAAACGGATATAACAAAAGCTATTATTAAAACGTTCGATACCAAATTTTAATTATTTTTTTATTATCTTTTTATTTCTTATACTGTGATGTAAAAAATTTCTATACTATCTTATGGATACATTATTCCGACGAAGAACTCCAAGACTTTCATTCTTTTGACGTTATAACTAACAAACATATCATTATGAAATGTATTTCGGAAATACTTTATGAATTTTCGGTCAAACAGAAAGAAAAACTCATGAATTATGCATTTTTTAGAAAAAAATGTTCTGTTTCTAAAGAATACGGATAAATCTCGCATTTAAAATCTACACTATTAACCCTGATTTTGGGAATAACACAAAAAAAGGTCAGTTTTTGTAATAGAACTCAAAAATGAATGTGAGCAAGAGGAATTTATGAGAACGATCAAAACTGTAAACAATACCGTCTCTGTTATTATCTCTTAAAATTTTTTTTTTCGAATAGATAGAAAAAAGAAAATTAAATTTAGGAGTGATTTGTCGCTTTGAATTTAAAAATGAACACAATTGATGCTACACAGATAACTGTAATTAATAATGCTATATTGAAACCATGTATACGTGGTTGACTTTCAGTTTGTTTAATTACTTGAACGCTATCATATCCGATGTTGCCTACCGAATCCTCCGCATAAAACTTTATCAAAACAGTACCATCAGGTAGGGTGTTCCAAAGTTCCGCATCTATTTGCCCCTCATTTCCTGAAAAAGTCACATTTGTGATTCCATTGTCCAGAGTATACCACTTGGAAGCAACTCCGTTTGGATCTGATGCTGTACAAATAAAATTAGGTGGATCTTCAAATATTTCCTCATCATCAGGACTAGATACCGTGATTGTGGGTGGAATAATATCTTTTCTCACTGTAACTTCTACAATTGACTCATGTCCTCCAAGATCACTTGCATAAAATTGAATTATTACGGTGCCGTTACCTGCTTCATTCCATGCACCCTGAGATATGGTACCAGACTCTCCCGTGAAATAGTATAATATACTACTATCATTAATTGTATACCATTTTAGATCTATATTCGGTTCTGTTATAGTAAGCTCAAAAGAGGGAGGATTTACTCCATATAGGATATTTTCATCTGGGATTTCCACATCTATTATGGGATATTCCGTATCAACTGAAAAATATCTTAATGAAGATTCTATAGTTTCCCCCCATATATTCTGAGCGATTAAAGTGATCGAATGAGGGCCATTTGAAGGCATAGGAATCGTTGTATTACCTAAGATGGAAATCCCATCTGAAGAATCTAGGGAATAATTTATCCACTTTTCTGGAAAATCCAAATTCATTCCAATAAATAATCCTTCATTAAGATTATCACCAATAGTGTATTTGGGATCCCAAGAGAGGCCGATTGCATCAATATAGTAGTGATAATTCCACATTAGATGTAGATAATCATTATACCACGTAATTTTATTTGCAGAATCTCTATTATTAATGAGTAGGAAATCTCCATAACTGCTGCTGTTTACGTACAATCTCCATCTATATTGTGATAATCCCATGTAGTTGCCATCTGTGCACTCAAAATCGATTCTTATATGATACCACGTATTGTTTTGTACAAACTGGATAGTATTCCATCCAGTACCATTATAATATTGCAGGAAATTATAATAGGTACGCAAAGTAATCATTTCGTTCGCAATTGATCCATCATCTAGCCGAAATCCACATAGTTTCGATGCATCATTACTCCTCATCCAATACTCAATCGTGCCATAGGATTGGTTTTCTTCAAGGATTTTTCTTGCATGGGCATTTTTCAGTCCGATAGAAGTATCATAAATATCTACTACTTTTTTATGTCCACCGATTTCGTTTCTCACTTTGACCGTTCCTCCGTCCCTCCCAATTTCTTCAAACCATCTCGGCCTATATCCATCCAAATCACTTTCGAATCCGCTGGATGACACATAATATCCCTCCAATGGTTCATAATACGTTTGATTTTGAGGATACGAACAATAAAGTTCTGATTTTGGATACGATTTAAAATCCCATATCATGTCCTTAAACACTCTAACGGAACCCGTATGTCCTACGCCTTCGTATATACGATTGTTTAGAGCACCCTCCAAATATGTCGATTTGGTGTCGACTGCACCGTCAAACATTAACCCTATTAAATCAGTGACTTCTTCAATCAATGTTTCGTTATAATGCCCCCCAATTCCATCATCTATTCTTTCCTCCATTGCTTGATACCAAATGTCGACTAAAGGTACGCCAAAAAATGTAAGAAAGCCCACATATGTATTATAATATACTCCAAATGGAGTCTCATCTCCAGAATTTAAATCTTGCATAAAATTACTGACTGTCGCCATTTGAAATTTTGCTTCATTAACTTGCAGAGTTCCATTTGCTTCATTATTCCAATATCCTATAGTAAATGCCCAATTTCCATGATTCGGGCCTGCAAATGACGCAAAATGAATGATTTCAATTCCTTGACACTTTAAATCGTAATAATGTTGTTTTATAATAGACCGACTCACTACACTTCCTTGGGAAATTCCGACTAGGTCAATTCGACTCTTTATATAGCCTTCCTGATGTCTTCTTAGTATAAAATCTTTTATTGCTGCTCCCATTTCCAGAATGGAACTATTTGCGGTAATTTCACTAAATTCGGGTTCAACTGAAGTATTCTGATAATAAGGTATCCCATGAATGTTGGCTATTCCATAATATTTTGCAAAATATTTATCTTCCTTATAGTTATTTCCAAAATCTTCATTGCCACCTCCCATTCCAGGAAGACAAACTAAGGAAGGATTATTAATTTCGAAAAATCTTAATCCAGACGAATAGGTATTATCTAAGGAATCATTTCCGTACACTCGAATCGTGTGAACACCATCTCCTGGATTCGGAATAGTAATATTCCCTAAAATACTAACAACATCGTCGCCATCTAATGAATATCCCATCCAAGTTAGATTGTTAGGGCAAAGAAATTCCAAATAATATCCCTCATTCATGTTATCTATTTCAGTATATCCATGGTTCCAAGAGAATCCGATAGCATCAAGGTAATATTTGTAATTGTAATTTCCAATGATCCAATCCGTGTTCCATCGAGCAAAACTAGCAAATGCTTTTGTGCTTAAAAAATCATAAACGCCTAAAGGATGTCCTCCATCAACGAAAATTTTCCATTGATGTTGAGCTAATCCACTATAGTTGCCGGGAGTGCACTCAAAATCAATTCTCACATGGTGCCATTTATTGCTTTCAGCATCTGTTATATTCTTCCAAGAGGATCCATTATAATATTGAAATTTATACTCAAAGACTCTAATTTTAATTAGTTCTGCAGTGATAATGCCCCCATGCAAATTGAATCCTGACAATTTAGATGCGTCATCCGTTCTCATCCAATATTCAATCGTTCCATTCACGGGAAGTGATAATAGTGTTCTCATAACCTGTGTAGCATTCTCTGTACTCGTGTCATGCAGCTCCAACACGGTTTTATGCTCCTCTAATGAATCAATAACTTGTACTGTACCACCACTACTATTTATGTTTTGAAACCAGGCAGGTTCTGAACCTATAGCATCATTATCGAAACTATTACTCCCAGGATATAAACCATACATAGGTTTTGAATAGGTTTGATCCACTGGAGTTAATATTGTAATGTCATCGTAGGAAGAACCCGGGATAGAATATTCTCCAGGAACTGAATTAGTGACAAAATCTGCGAGTATCGTTCCTACAAAAATAAAAACAATACAGAAGGTTTTCCATTTGAGTCTCATTTTCCTAGGTCTCCCTTTTTCCTGTTATATACAAAGAAAAGAGACAACAGAGTTATCCAAAGCATAGCATATAAGTTATATCCGGGAATTTTCCGCTCTGGTGGCTGAACCGTTTTAATTATATTCACTTCAACAATCCCAATAGTCCCCAGCGTGTCTTCTGCATAGAATTTAAGAGTAACCTGTCCTTCTGGCAGTGCATTCCAAATAGCTTCATTAATTTGACCTTCATTTGTTGTAATAGTCGTATTCGTTATTCCATCATCTAATGTATACCACATCAAAGCAATACCATTCGGATCACTCGCAGTGAATTCAAAATTCGGTGGAGATGTGAATTCATCATCTTCACTGGGGGTTATGAGACTCAAAGTTGGAGAAATTATGTCTTTTCTTATAGTTATCTCTGCTGAATCTTCATTTCCCCCACCATCCATTATATAGAACTCGATTGTCACCGTACCATTGCCATATTTTTGCCATTCACTTTGATCTACTTTACCTATATTTCCAGTGAATCCATATGTTGTAATACCTCCATCAAGTGAGTACCATTGAATATCTGGATTGTTTTCAATAATGCTTAGAGTAAAATTAGGAGATTCCTTGCCAAATATCGCATTATGTAAAGGAAGATCTACTGAAATTTCTGGTGCTGTTGTATCTATTGAAAAAATCCGAGTTTCCGTCTGGATTATCTCCCCTGTATTGTCTTGAGCCACTATTTGTAATGAATGAACTCCATCCGAAGGTAGAGGAATCGTGATATTTCCGGGAATTTGATGACTTAGTGTTCCATCAAGGGAATATTTTATCCACCCTATTGGAAAATTTTTGTTCATTCCAATAAACAAGCCTTCGTGGAGATTATCTCCTATAGAATAATCTGGATCCCAAGAAAATCCAATGGCATCTATG
>JAEOUK010000694.1 GCA_016839385.1 Promethearchaeota archaeon | reverse complement strand
TCGTTGATATCAAAGGGAAGGATATAACTTTAATCCCAATTTCTGAACAGGTTCGAACCCCTAACCCGATTACATCAGAAATATTTGACTCATTGACTCTTGGTCCAAAAATCTCTACATTTGCGATGATAGGTAGTCCAATTTCATGACCCTCATTAACGAACTTCTGCAATCTTCTAATATCAACAACGTTATCCATGTCAGAAGTTCCAAGGAATAAATCACACATAAAAGCAGATGCCCCCAATCGACTTGCTTCCTTTGGATTCGTTATCTCCACATGGCGAAATAGCTGTGCGGGATATGGTGTAGATTCATCTAATTTATAGTTTGACCAATCTCCACGGATTATTAATGCTGGGGATTCATGTTTTGTGAAAAAATCATGATTCTGACGGAGAAAACCATGACTACATATGATTGCATCTGGCAAATCAGATTCTAGCTTTGCTAAAATTGAAGAAGAGTTTTCAAAATTAACTCCGAAAAGACTTTTACAAACCTCTACTACAACAGCCTTCCTATCATCCTGAAAAATGTTCCGTAAATTTACCTCGATACCTGACATAATCTTGAAATTCCTTTTATTGTTTTATTAAACTCCAAACTCCCAATTTTTCTAATTGTGAAATGGAAACAGAACCACCTTCATCCCACCCCATCATACTATAATAACGGCTTAAAACATTATCCCAGTTTTGAATTCCACTTATAATAGTCTTGTTAACCTCGTAGCTTTCTTCAGTGATTCGAGGAGGGAGTGCATCATGATTCTTAGTAAAACCTTCTCTGTAATTATAAAATCTGGTTAAAGAGAGAACTCGTTTTGCGAGAAGGTCTAAATAATTTGGTTCTAAATAGTGCTTGAACCCAGTTGCATCTCTTAACATATCTAAACATTCTTTTGTACGTAATCCATTTAATGTGAAATGGCAAATAATTGCACAATCGACCAGTGTACTGTCCTCTTGGGTGTGTAAAAACAATTCTAATTTATTCTCGCTTAAATCGAAAGGATCTGCTCCTCCAAAATTTCCCATTAATTCATAGGGAGCAGTAAATCCGTGAAGATGACATGCACCTCGATCACTCAATGCATAGGATAGTGCCATCCCATTGGAAGCACGGGGTTCGTATCCAGGAAATTCTAGTCCTTTTACGTGCATTGCATAATGCTTTCCATTATTGAGTTTCTCAGCAATACGTTTGACTCCTCTGGATATCCATTTCCCGCATCCTTCATTTTTTCCAATTTTTCGTATTAAATCAAGAATCGATTGTTCGTCTCCCCATTGAGGTTTTATTCCATCTAATTCAGCAGAGGTGATGACCTTTTTTTCATAAAGTTCCATGAGGAATCCGATAATATTTCCAGTGGAAATTGTATCAATTCCATAGTAATCACACAAGTAATTTGACTTTAACAGACATTCTTGATTACTGTTACCAACATTCGAACCAAGTAAAGCGATAGTTTCATATTCTGGACCATCAACAACAATTTCATTATTTAATTCGGGCAGGAGTTCTGGGAACTCATCTTCTTCCATACTTTTATTTTCGTTTGAATATGCAATCTTGCTACACGAAATTGGACATGTATAACATGCAATATTTCCAGATTTCCTATTTTCTTTGGTTTTTGTCCTCCAGTAATTCTTTTCCCAAGCATTTCCATCAATTTCATTTGCTTTTTGGAAATAACCTGTTTGAAAGTTATTCGTAGGAAATCCATGTAAATAATTTACTACTTCAATTATGTTAGCAGTCCCTTCATAATACATTGCCCGTGCAGTTATTTCCCCAGATCGAATATAACGACGAGCTATCCACGCAGATTTTTTAAAATCTTCGGGATTTTGATAACATATCGGTTTATTTCCTTTGACTAATACTGCTTTAACATTTTTAGAGCCGAGGACCGCTCCAGCTCCCCCTCTTCCTGAACATCGCATCTCGAAAAAGACGCTACTTACTAACACTTGAGATTCACCTGCGGGACCTATCACAGCAGACGCAAATTGAGAACCATATTCTTTTTCAAGAATTGTATGAGTTTCCTTAGTGGATTTCCCTAATAAATCCAATTTTCTAGCTGGAACGTATCTGACACTGTTGTTTTCAATGATTACTATAGATGGTTCTTCAGCTTTTTCATGTAGAACAATAGCGTCAAAACCAGTGTTTTTTAAATAACTGCCAAATAAACCGCTCGAATAGGAGTCCAAAAAACCTCCAGTCGCTGGACTTTTTGTTACAATCCCAAATTTATCTGAGCTTGGAGCTAATGTACCTGTTAAAGGTCCTGTTATAAATATAAAATCGTTACTAGGACTTAGAGGATCTACTTTTGGCTTTGTTTTAAGTAATAGATAAATCCCTAATCCTTTTCCCCCTACCAATTTAGAATAAACTTCTTTGGGTACATCTTCAATGTGCGTCTCTTTTAAGGATAGATTCACATGTAGTACTTTGCCATGGTAAGATTTCATGATTTCAAGCAACCTCCCTTTTTTTTGCTTTTTGAGGTACTACTGATAACGCATCATTTGGACACCATTCTACACATTCAGGAGTTCCCCCGCATAAGTCACATGCTAAAGGTATTGTTTGCGGATACGGAGTATTACTTATGTCTCTAAAAGGAGGTTTGATGACGTTCATTGGACAAATTTCAACACATTTTAAGGTGTTGTTTGAGCATAAATCACAAATTTTGGGATCAATTCGAATAGCGCCTGTCTCGGGGTTGTATTTTATTGCATTCTGAGGGCATTTGTCAATACATTTCCCACAAATTGTGCATAAATGCGCTTTAAACTTTTTTGGAAATGAATTTTCAATTTTTATAGCCCAATATTGAGGATGCACACTATTTAAATGAAATGTGGAGCATGCCACAGAGCAAATTCCGCATCCTGTGCAATTTTTGGAATTGTATTTAATTCTAGATGGCACTCTGGCAGATTGAGCAAACATCTCTTTGACACTAACATTCCCATGAATAATTTTATACATGAGACCAGCTAGTTCTGTTGGATTGTCAGCCTGAATCAGTTGTCTTCCAAAAACGGTACCCTTTGCTCCAGCTTGTAATGCTTCTTCTACCATTTCACACCCTTCTCG
>JAEOUK010000693.1 GCA_016839385.1 Promethearchaeota archaeon | reverse complement strand
CATCAGAAATCGGGCAAATATGGAATAACCTCAGAGGATCAGCGATAATTGGATTAACCTTCTCGTCCTCTAAAAATTCATACACATTTTTCCAACTTCCTTTCCCCTTTGAAATTGCACTTAACATGAAATCTTCTATACTCCTTTGGAAGTGTGCAATTGGATTTAAAGCACCATTTTCATGATTCTTTATAGCTATATCAGAGATCCAATCCAACTTGGCGTTATATTTCTCGAGATAAAAACGAGTAAGTAATCCCGCAAACGAAGGAAGGGAGACACCATGGCACCGTTCTGCTTCAGGGTGCGTTAAAGTTGCCACATTTGAGGTGATATACCCTGGAGTAGTAATATGAGTCATTTTCTCCCCACCAACAACCAAAACC
The DNA here is from genome assembly GCA_016839385.1 of Promethearchaeota archaeon. Next base: position 1,660 of record JAEOUK010000693.1, on the reverse strand, counting down.
AGATCATCCATTCCTGACGCAATTGCCTGAAATCCCGCCTTTATAGCAGAACCTCCGCTGGCAGGACCATTTTTAATGTGATCAGCTGCAGCAGGCAATAAGCTTATACGATCCACTAAAGCGCTTGCTATTCCAGATATATTATTAAAAGCAGCAGGACTCATGGCTCCGACATAAACCGAGTCAAAATTTTTGTCAGAAGTATTTGAGTCTTCTAGTGCTTTTAATGAGGCTTCTGATAATAAATCCATCAAACCTTTATCTTCGAGCCTTCCAAATTTTGTATGTCCAACTCCCACAATAGCAACTTTAATCAATAAATATCACCTTGAATCTATTATATTCTTATGTACTTTTGAATAATATATATTATTAATTATGTATCTAAGCTCAAGATAAAAATGAAATATAATTTTGACAAATTAATTAATCGTAGGGATTCATTCTCTCTTAAATGGAGTAAAGAAGCGCTCCAGAAGTTCTTTAAAATGGATGAAAATGATCTATTACCGCTCTGGGTCGCAGATATGGATTTTGAGTGTCCCAAGCCCGTAGTTGATGCAATTAGAAAGGAAGCCGAGGGAAGAGTTTACGGGTATAATTGGCATAATACTCCTAAATATCTAGATGCGATAACTGGATGGATGAGCCGAAGACATCAGTGGAAAGTTGATCCCGAATGGATTGTGTATAGCCCAGGGATAGTCCCCGCTATTAACATGATGATTCAGACATTTTCAAATGTAGGAGATAAAATTATCGTTCAATCGCCAGTCTATTATCCTTTCTTTAGTGCTGTAACCGAAAACGGAAGAAAACTCTTGTTAAATCAATTGCACTATGAGAATCAAAAATATACATTTGATTACGAAGATTTTGAAAAGAAGGCAAAAGATCCACTTACTAAGATATTTATTCTATGTAGCCCCCATAATCCAGTAGGGAGGGTATGGACCAAGGAAGAACTTAAGAAATTAGGAGATTTATGTTTAGAACACGATATCTTGATCATATCAGACGAAATCCACCACGATCTCATACTTTCAGGGAATAAACATATCTTATTCTCAACTATATCTGAAGAATTTGAACAACAATCAATAATCTGTACAGCGCCAAGTAAAACATTCAATCTTGCTGGCTTACAGGTATCTAATATCATAATACCTAATGAAAAACTACGCCAATCGTTTTTTCATACTATAGTATTTAAAAATGGAATAGGAATACCAAATTCGTTTGGAATCGTAGCAATGATTGCAGCGTATAACGAAGGAGAAGAATGGTTAGATCAAGTTATAAAGTACGTAGATTCAAATTTCCAATTATTAAAAAATTTTGTTGTAAACAATCTTCCCGATGTTAAGTATATTGAACCTGAAGGAACTTATCTCGCGTGGTTAGATTTTAATTCATTAGGCATAAGTGATAAAGAACTAAAAAATCTTATATTAAACGAAGCAAAAATAGCACTAGATGAAGGTAAATTATTTGGATCTGGTGGAGAGGGATTTCAAAGAATTAATGTGGCTTGTCCAAAATTAATTCTTGAAGAAACGATGCAAAGGATTAAAAAAGTTATAGATCAACAAAATGAAAAAAAAATAAACTAATTTTCAAATTATTTAAAAAAGTTAAGTCGGTTTTATGGCCCGAACTT
>JAEOUK010000692.1 GCA_016839385.1 Promethearchaeota archaeon | reverse complement strand
TGTCATACTTGTTAAATTATATAAATAGTTATGCAAAGTTAAACTGTGAAAAAATCATGAAACAATAAGTCGAACTTAAATCTGAACCGATAGACCTATTTTACTGGAAAGTTGAACATGCTAAAGATATTATGCGAGAAGCTATAGAAAAATGGCCAAAAATTGGTGTTGCATGTAGCTTTGGTAAAGATTCCATGGTCGTTGTACATTTATCAAAGATGGTAGATCCTGATATTCCAATATTCTCGATTATGACAAAATATAAGCCAAAAGAGACCTTTGAGTATTTGGTTCAAATGAACCGAGAAATGAATCTCAATGTTACTGTTTATATGGTTGCAGATCGAATTCCTAAAATTCTAAAAGAGGCTAATATTAACACGATTTTATTACCATCAGAAGAATTTAAACAAGAATCTGCTGCTTTAGAAGGTAAAATTTACAAAGAAAAACCGGACTTATGTTGTAAACTCCTAAAAGTTGACCCGACTAAGGAAGCGGTTAAGGATCTTGATGCTTGGGTTTGTGGTTTAAGAAATACCGAAGGGAGAACTCGACTTGATTATGAAGAAATTGAAAATAAAAACGGTTTAATGAAAATCAACCCAATTCTCACATTCACGGAGGAAGAAGTATTACAATATCTGCGAGATAATAGTATCCCTTTACACCCATGGTACGAAAAAGAATTTAAGGATGGCAGACGATACAGGAGTCTTGGTTGTGCTACTTGTACTAAACCCATTTATCCTGAGCAATTAGAGCGAGAGGGTCGCTGGATTGATACTTCTAAGTGTGGGGGCGAATGTGGAATCCACACTCAATATTTAAAATAAGATATTTTACGAATAACTAACGATCGGCAATTAGCCGGCGTTTTATTTTCCTTTTCTTTTTCCTAAGATTTCTTTTTACGATAATTGTAAGTGTAGAGGTGAATCTGACTTCTTTCAAAGTAAAGCATTAATTCTCTACATTCTATTTCTTCATAATATGACGGATCAGTTTTTTTCTGAAGCTCTACTGAACCAAATCAAGAACAAGAAATCTTATATTTGCATTGGTTTAGATCCGAATTTTGAGGGTGAAAATTGCATACCAAAGCATCTGTTGGAAGAAAACCAGCACGATTTTACTAAAGCAATATTAGGATTCAATAAAGCAATTATAGATAAAACTCATCGAATAAGCCCTATATACAAACTCCAGAGTGCATTCTATGAGAAATATTTCGCTTATGATGCAATCAAACTAACGATTAATTACATACATTCTCTTGGTGGATTAGCGATACTAGATGCAAAAAGAAATGATATCGGAAATACGGCAAAAGCTTATGCTGTTTCCGTGTTTGACAATTATAAAGCAGATGCAGTAACTGTAAACTCCTATCTTGGTATCGATGGAGTGCAGCCTTTCATGGAATATGAAAATAAAGGAATATTTGCACTAGTTAAAACCTCAAATAAAAGCAGTAGTCAATTTCAGGATTTATTTGCAACAAAGAAAGAAATAGAAATGGAAAAAATGACATTATTTATTTCAGAACCGATTACTCTGAAGCGAAATTATATGCATATGGCAGAATTAGTCTACTCTTGGTCTCAAAAAAACCCAATTAAAAATGGATATTCAGGAGTAGGTGCGGTAATAGGTGCAACATTCCCGCAAGAATTAAAAGCGCTACGCAAAGTAATACCCAATTCATTTATTCTCATCCCTGGATATGGTACCCAAGGCGGAAGTGCAGAGGCAGTAGCGAATGGAATTAATCCAGATGGATATGGAGCTATTGTGAATTCTTCTCGTGGAATTGATTATGCATATGTAAATGAAATAGCTGGGAAACGGTTTAATTCGGAAGAATTCGCTGAAGCTGCTTTAGAAGCTGCAGAATTGATGCGTATTGAAATTAACGATGCAATTGAAAAACAAAATTTACTTCCTTGGTAATTTATTCATGAATGTATCGTAATCAATAAATTTCAATTCCTTGTCATTTTCAGTTACAGAATAGTCTACTTCAAAATTTTTGCGAGTTTGTTTATCAACGATTACTCTATAGTCACTAATCCTAATCCAGGATTTATTATTGGAGAAGAAATGCTTTACATTGTTTTCCTGTAACTTTGTATTATAAATATCATCTTTCTGTGTTGTAGTGCAATCCTCAGGTAACTTAACAAAGTCAATTACTAATTTCTTGGAACCCACATTAATGCAAATAATTGATTTTTGTGTAGAAAATTGATAGTCGAACTGATTATCATTCTGATATAGTTTTTGGATTATTGAATGAAAATCTCTTTGAGAATAATCCTCTCTTACTTTATTCTCAATGATCGAGGTGTATTCCGCGTTAATTTCATATCCAATGCTCTTCCTTCCATAGTTTCCCGCTACTTTTAAGCTTGTACCCGAACCCGCAAATGGATCTAACACAGTTTCATTTAGATAAGAAAACATTCGGATCAGTCGATATGGTAATTCTTCGGGAAACATGGCAATATGTTCTTTTTGCTGCATGCCAGGGAAAGTCCAGTGACCTATATACCATTTCTTCCACTCATCCATGCAAATTTTCGATAATTCTTTTGTTTCTCTACTCACCTTTTTTTGTTTTCCCTCAACCTTTTTGAATATCAATACATGTTCGTAATCAAAGGTTACCATTCCATTTCCTGGATAAAACAGAGATCCCATCAATGAACATCCTCCTGTGGTATTTGTAGTACTCACCTTCTTCCAAATAATGTCTCCCAAAAAGTCAAATCCAATATCACAACAATCTTGGATTATTTTTCCTGCAATAGGAAGAACACGATATCGTTCATAGTCACGTGCACGTAGGTATTGATCTCCAATATTAATACAACAGCGTCGTTGAGGTGTTAAAACTCGATAACATTCCTGCCAGACATTTTTTAACCTTGTAAAATAATCAGAAAATTCCTCTCCATATCCAATTTGACTTTCTGAATTATAATCTTTTATTTGACCATAAGGTGGAGAAGTAATAATTAAATCGATTGAATTATCCCTAATTTCTTTCATGTTCTCAGAACTGGATAAATAAACGATTGGTTGATGCTTTAGAAAGAATTGGGATGTGTTTTTCAATCGACTCACACAAATTCCCATTATTTATGTTCAGTTATAATAATTGTGACTCGTCCACCTTCATTGATGATTTTATATTGACCTTCTTCAAGTTCAAATTTAACAAACCTGATATGGTCCTCATCGTAATCTTGGAATACATTATAATTTCCAATCAACTCAAATTTCTGTTCATCAAATTCCGTTCCACATATATGACATTTATATTTCTGCATGGATGGTTCATAGATAGCACTTTTAGTTCCGCATTTATGACATAATCCTTTTTTTCCTTTCACAATAATTCACCAATTTACCGATCAAGTATACATTTATTTCGCTAAAACTTTTTTCTCCCGTGCTAAATAATCTGGAACACGCATGTATAAAGGAACTGCAATCACAGCAAAAACTGCAGCTATGATGAAAACTACCCAAAGTCCCAATTGATCTGCAAAAAGTCCTGCAATTATTACTCCGGGAATTTGTCCAGCGGAGCTAGTAATATTCACGATTCCTAGAAATTTTCCTCTCGCACCCTCATCCACCAAGTCTTGACTCCAAGTTTCACTTGTGGAGTTATGACCTTCGAGGAAAAAATTCATGATGAACATTCCACTGCATAAAATAAAAATGCTATAAGTCGAAAATGCTAAAAAGATCAATCCTAATATCGCACCTGGAAGTGTAATCAACGCAATCTTCTTCCTACCAAAACGATCGGAGATTCGAGGAAAAATAATTGGACCAAGAGCAGCACCTCCGCCCATCATTAATGAGTATATTAGAAGTTCCCATTTGTTGAGTCCAGCATTCTGTATATAGATTATTAGAAATGGAGCATATGCGTAGCGTGCCATGATAGGAAATAAACATGCAATAAAAAATCGATAAAAATCTTTATGCTCTCGAAATTCTTTCCATGAAAAGATTTTCTTAACATCCTGCCACCAATTACGGACAGTGGGTAGATTTTCCATTGGTTCCTTCAATGTAAAAAAAACTATAATTGCTGCAATAATTAAAAGAAATCCGGTTAAGGCAAATACTAAAATATGAGTCAATTCTGTGAAACTTCCCCAAATTACAAAAGCATAGGTAACAATACTTCCTATTCCCCCAATGATCATAATATTGCTATTTATACGCCCTCTCTCGTGTATTACAGTCATATCGGGAACAAGAGCCTTTCGTGAAGAATGATACATATTAGATGTAATACCAATGAGAACTCCATCAAGTATCAAGCAAATCCAGTAAATTTTTGAAAATCCGAAAATAATAACTAAAATTCCCGTAATAAATAAACCTGAAACAAGTATTGATTTTCTTCGACCCCATTTGTCTCGAGTATTATCTGAAACTGCTCCCCATATTATGAAAAAGACAGCTCCTACGAATCCAGAGGTAGCTACCATAAGTGAAACGTAAAAATTAGATTTTCCTAAAATTTTCGAAACCCAAGAGTTCATCCATTGACTTTCCGTGTAACTATATGCTGAAACGACAAATGCTGTGATCACCAAAGAGAAGAAGTTACGTTTTTTCATTATTTAATCATCTGTATCAAAATTTTAAGTTTTAATAGAAATGGAATTGATAATCAGTATAATATTAACGTTCCTATATCGGTAGTATGACTATGGTAAGGTCTTCTAAAAAATTTTCAAGATCAATTTTTGGTGCAGGTATAATCACAAGCATAGTGACATTAGGAGTGTTAGTACCTGGAATTATAATATGGACAAATCATCCCCTTATCAGCACAAGTTACTATCATTATAACCTTCAGTATCGCGCTGGTAACGAAGAAGTCTATCCACAAATTGTGGAGAATTCTTTACAGCATGTTGTGTACATGTATGGTAATCATTCGACTTGGAATTATACAGTGGAATGTCAATTTATGCTCATTGAGTATGTACATGATTATTATCCTACTTTATATAATGAAATCAAACGCCAAAATATCGCGGGACAACTGGAATTAATCATAGTTCAATATTCGGATTCTTTTCAAGTTCCTTATCCTGTTAAAAATTTCAAGGAAAGTTTAAACTATACAACTGTTAGGATGCAAGAATATGGTTTAAGACAATCGAAATTGATTTTAATGCAGGAAGGTCAATGGCTACCTGCTTTTGCTCAAGCTTTGGGAGAAAATAGTCCACATGAAGCTGCCATTGTGTCAATAGAACAGTTAGGCTATTTTAATTATTATCCAGAACAACCAGTACTCGAATGGGATTTCAGAGGAGTAAAGAAAAATGTGTTTATGATTCCCTGGTTTCCCACTTTTGAAGCTGGTGTATACCATCATCAAATATACACACAGGATGGTGAAAAAATCAATACGGGAGGATTAGGTTCATTCGATACTGCTCAAGATTTCAATTTCAATCCTTTAAAACAATCCAATTTAGAAGCTCGTCATGTTGAATTAGAAAAACAAGGAAATCTATTCATGACCCTTGAAGATTTCTATGATTTTTGCATAGATAGAGGGTATGTAGAACCCATGTCTAAATATATTCCAGAAACTGAATGGGTTGCAGCTCAATATCACACATTTTGGACATGGATGGGTGATGGTGGAGGTTGGACTGACGATGGATCTATGCTGGCACGTATCTATAATGCGATGACTATCACTCAAGCTACGGAATTATTACTTAATCATAGTTACGCATTAGGTATTATTAATGAATCTGAATACCGGGAATGGGGGCAATATCGTGTCAACGGAGTAGATGGCAAATTGCTTCAAGCAAAGAAATATGTGTGGGAAGCTCAAGTTACCGATACTACTGGAATATCCCCACGATTTATTGAGTTCTGGTATGGTATGAATAAAACTCATAGCGCTTTGACTATATGTAATGAAATAATCGGAAATATCACTTCAAAACCAGGAAATCCCTACTCGAGTGGAATACAAATTAATCCTTATACATCTCAAGTCCTAAATGAATCAAGTTCGTTCATTAATTCCACGAATTTAGGAACATTGACATTACCAAATTTGGAGTCTATATTCGGATTGTCCTTGGATGTTGAACAAAGAGCTGAATATGAATTATTATATCCAGTCCAAACAAGCGTTTATCACATGAATTTAAGCACATCAGATTGGTTCCAAGAATATTATAAAATCAACTTTAGTTTTCGGGGATTCTATGACATGGATTTTTCAGATCATACAAATGCTACATATATAACAGAATCCGATTTAAATACAATTAGAACTTCTAGTGTTTCAGATAAAAATGAGATTGCAATCACTTTTACTGATAATTGGAGTAATATATGTTACTCCCCAGCATTACTAGAAAATCAAACAATTGAATTAGAACGTGAAGATTATTATTCTACTTTATACGGAAGTGAATCCGAATGGATTATCCTCCTAGCGGCATGTAATGGCATGGTTTATAATCCAAATGGTGAGTATGGAATTGTAAAAAATGTAACCATTAGACACCTTGCAGCAAATTGGAGGTCTAACTCTATTGAATATAGAGAGGATGGAGTGAAATATTCTTCAGAACATGAGTATTTTCTCGTTCCTGGCACTTTACAAGAGGTTCTGATATTTGCTAATCAAATAAACTCATATAGGTGGGTAGAGTTATGATTGATCCTACGCATGAAACCATGATACCAAGACATAAAGAGAACAAAGTTGCTCAAGCTGTAGGAGATATGATTGTTCTTGCATGTTATGAATTGTTATTTGGTATAATTCTATTTACTTTTGCATATATTATTCTCAATGACTTACAAATTGATGCTATTCCTCCATTTACTGTTAATAATTATCCTTTGTTCCGCGCAATCTCAATTGGACTACTAACAGTTGGGGGAGTTCATTTTTGTTATGCAATTGCTTTTATTTGGTTATATCGCTGTAATTGGTGTAGAATTCTTGGAATAATCCTTGCAGTATTGTCTCTTCCAATAATACCCACAGGTACTTTTTTTGGTATGATGTTTGTGGGAGATGTCAATAAGATTCGTCGTGCTAAAAATCCGCGCGCTGTTGAAATCCCGGAATACGATAAGAATGAAATTGGTATAGAGATCAAAACTAATGCAGCAGTTATGGCTCATCTTCCCTTAATTTTATTTTACTTATATCGATATTTGCTAACGATCCAAACAGATATTTTATATCCTAATTTCAGAATGGATGTAATTAACGCAATGCAGATTTTTGTATATGTATATGGCGGAATCTTTATTTTAGAAGTGGTTGTAGGTATTATATTTCGATTTTATGGAGAAAAAAATTGGGAACAAATTATACTCATTGCTTTCAGTGTTTTCAATATAGTTTGCATTGGAATCGTGATACAGACATATGTATGGCTGAATTGGAGTGCTTTTGACTTTGAAGGGTGGATGAAATTAGTAGGTAATCTCCTATGGATAGTGGGAATAATCCTTAATCCCATTGGAATATTTTTTGCGGTACATTTTCTCCGATTGCTTAAGCAAAGTCGTGAATTTCATTCTCAAACAATCAAGGATAAGATCTTCAAAAAAGAACAATCCTAATACCTGGTAGAAATTAATATATTTAATCCATAATAGAGTTTTATGGAAATTTCATCTATTAGTACTTTAACTACTACAGTAATGAAAAATCCTACTGGAATTCCTATTACGACTCCCACGATATATGATCTAAGATTATTTTTGACGAGTATCCCAATTCCAATTAGCAACAGAATCCCGAGTATCGCCAATAAGTATGATGCCCAATCCCACCCTTCATGATTTAGGTATATCATAAACGCAAGAGGTCCTATGCACCCATCTGTAAAACCGACGACGATACCAATCCATACGTATTTACTCTCTGATTTTTGTTTATTCTCGGACATTTTCTCACTAACAATCTATAATTCTATTACGGGATTATGTATATATTAGACCCAAAAATCATTTTCATTTTACACAACTTCCTCCCCACAAGTTTCCCCGTAATTAAATTATCTCAAAAAATTTTTATTCCATTCACCAAAAACAAAAACAACTTTTTTAGAAAGAATAAAGCAATTTTCGATCGAAAAAAATTTTCTTAAGTGATTTGAATATGACAACAGAAACTGAACGAGAACGAGAAAAAAAATACTATCCAAATCCTGAATTAGCTAAAAATGCCCGAATTAAAAACATGGATCAATATCGAACCATGTGGAAGGAATCCGTTAAGAATCCAGAAAAATTCTGGGCTGAAGAAGCTAAAATGGTTGACTGGGACGCACCTTATACTAAGGTATGGACTGGAAAGACTGATGACGACTTTATCGGAAAGTGGTTTGTCGATGGTAAACTAAACGTGACAAATAACGGCTTAGATCGGTGGATCAAAGCAGGTTATGGAGACGAAACCGCTTTAATTTGGGTAGCAGAAACTGAAAATGTTGAAGATGGAATTGTAAAATATACTTACAAAACCTTACTTGCAGCTGTAAATAAAGCTGCAAATGCATTGAAATCCTTAGGTGTCAAAAAAGGCGATCGTGTCTGTATTTGGATGCCTATGATTGACCAATTAGCCGTTGTTATGCTCGCATGCGCTCGAATTGGTGCAATTCACTCCATTGTGTTCGGTGGATTCTCTGCTGAGTCTGTAAAAGACCGAATTGATGATAGTGAATGTAAAGTATTAGTAGTAACTGATGAAGTGCGACGAGCAGGACGACCCCGTCCAATGAAAAATAACTTAGAAGGAATAATTGAAACATGCCCAAGCATTGAACATGTTGCTGTAGTTAAGTTAACTGGTGGAGAAACTTACACATATGAAAAAGATGTAGACTTCACCGCATTGATGGAACAACAATCTGATGTATGTCCATATGAAATCATGGACTCTGAAGACCCGTTGTTCATCTTATACACCTCTGGAACCACTGGTAAACCAAAAGGTGCAGTACACACAATTGGTGGCTTCTTAGTTTATGGGATGTCCACAAACAAATATGTCTGGGATTATACCTGTTTGATTGACTTAAAAGGTGTAAAACCATCAGAAAGAGATGTTTGGTATTGTACTGCTGATATCGGATGGATTACAGGTCACACACAAATCATCTACGCTCCATTAGCATTAGGTGCAATTACTGTGATGTATGAAGGTGTTCCTACCTGGCCACACGATGGTCGATTCTGGGAATTATCTGAAAAATTAGGTGTTACTCATTTCTATACAGCACCAACTGCAATCCGTGCTCTCATGTCAAAAGGTAATCAGAATGTTACCAAATGGGACTTAAGTAAAATAAAAATGTTAGGAACTGTAGGTGAAGTTTGCAACTGGCCAGAATGGAAATGGTATTGGGATGTTGTCGGAAAAGGAACTTCGGGCGATAAACCAGTTGGACGACCTATTGTGGATTCATATTGGCAAACTGAAACAGGTAGCTACATGATGGTCAACTTAGGACCAATTACTCCAATGAAACCGGGCTCTTGCACATTCCCATTCTTCGGAATTAATCCAGTACTTTTAGATGATGATGGCAAAAAGGTTACTAAGCCAATGACACAAGCATATTTTGCGTATGATATGCCATGGCCTGGTTTAATGAGGACTGTATGGGGACAGCACGATAGATTCATTCAGACCTACTTTAGCAAATTCCCTGGTCACTATTTTACAGGTGATTATGCTCAAATCGATGAAGAGGGTTATTACTTCATTCTAGGTCGATCTGACGATGTTATTAAAGTGTCTGGTCACCGTTTGGGATCTGCGGAGGTAGAAGCAGCAGTAAACTCACATCCAGCAGTAGCTGAAACTGCTGTGTGTCCGTATCCTCATCCAATTAAGGGAAGCACCATTTTTGCCTACGTAACCTTGATGACAGGAGTAGAGGGAACAGATGAACTCAAGAAAGAGATTCAAACACATGTTCGTGCAGTAGCTGGACCAGCGGTATATCCTGAAATTATCATGTTTACTGCAGCCCTGCCAAAAACCCGATCTGGTAAGATCATGCGACGAATCTTGAAAGCCATCGCAATCGAAGGTGACATTGGTAACACCATGACCTTAGCGAACCCAGAGGTTGTAGAGGGTTTGATTGAAGACCGCAAGAAACTCGGAAAAATCGAGTTCTAATTTTTTAAACCCAATTTTTAATTCAATTTTTTTATATCTATTTTTATTTTTTACAAAATATTTGCATGTGAAATGATAGGATAAATGGTACTAGAAAAGAATAAATTGAGGTGAATTATCATGCCTACTAATGAAGAATTATTGAAATTTGCAGAAGAATTTGGCACTCCATTAATGATTGTCGACCATAAAATCATTCGAGATAATTATGAGAAGTTTGTTAACCTTATGCCTAAAGTGAAGCCTTTTTATGCTATAAAAGCAAACCCCGAACCAGAAATTATACGCACTTTATTCAAATGTGGTTCAAATTTTGATGTGGCATCTATAGAAGAATTAAATTTGGTAGAATCAAGCATTCTAGGATCGATAGAGGAAAAAGAAAATTTCCTGGAATACAATGTGATTTATGCTAATCCTGTGAAGAGATTTAATTCTTTGCACAAAATAGAAATGAAAAAAATGGCTATGACCTTTGATAATTTTGCGGAATTGGATAAAATCGCAAAATATTGCAGCTCTGCTACCTTAATTTTACGTATGGATGTCCCCAACGATGGATCAATAGTTGAGTTATCCTCGAAATTTGGGGCTCCTTATAATGAGTGTATGGATTTGATTCACTATGCAATAAAACTTGGTTTTGATGTCAAAGGCATTAGCTTTCATGTTGGAAGCCAATGCACCAATTTTAACAACTATGTAAAGGCTTTGGAACTGGTAAACAAGCTGTTTAATAAAGCAAAATCCCATGGAATTAATCTCAAACTTATTGATATTGGAGGGGGATTCCCAGCACCTTATGATAAAACAGTTCCAGCGATTGATCAAATGGCGGATGTCATCAATAAAGCCTTAGACGAATATTTTCCCGATCCTTCTTATGAAATTATTGCTGAACCTGGTAGATATTTGGTAGCGAATGCGGCGACTTCTATTGTGCAAGTAAATGGAAAATCGATTCGGAAAGGAAGACCATTTTATTATGTCAATGATGGAGTCTACCATACTTTTTCTGGTGTGATATTTGACCATATTCAATATCATTTCAAGGCTTTTAAACAAGGACTGGAAGTACCGAGCGCAGTTGCAGGACCTACTTGTGATGCACTGGATAAAATCGTCATGGATGATCCTCTTC
>JAEOUK010000691.1 GCA_016839385.1 Promethearchaeota archaeon | reverse complement strand
TGCTTACTTCTTTTCCCAAAAATATCTTGGACCCGCAAAAGCTCTCGCAGTATCTCTAACTTATCCTTTCTTCACAATCTTAATTGATATTTTTTTTGTTGATGGTATTTTCAACCTATGGATATTAATTGCAGCGTTTATCATAAGTGGAGGTGTGTTGATAATTGCTTATTCCCAATCTAAAAAATATGAGAGAAATTCATCAAATATTCAAGTAAGAAGAAATATTTTTTTAGGAATTTTATCTGCATTTATTGCATCTATCAGTTGGGCTATTGGGATCACTCTAACTGATATATCTATGACCAAAATCGATTTTATGTTCAATACGGGGCGCTTAACATCGATTGTAGGAACTTTGGTTCGATTTCCAATTGCCATAATTCTATTATTAGGCATGAATTATTCCTTTTATGGAGTCTTGAAGCATAAGGAAGATAATAATAATGAAATTGCGATAAAAATCTCACCAAATTATAAAATTCGAGGAAGAAGTAGAAGTTCTTGGTTGTGGTTAACAGCTGGAGCATTGATAGGAACTTCAATAGGAGTTTATTTATTTACTGAAGCAGCCTATCTTGCTGGCGCTGTAAATATGGCATTAATGACAACATTGGGACCAGTATTTTCTATTTTTTTAGATTGGGGGGTTAATAAAGAAAAAATTTCTCTAATGGGATTTTTAGGAATTATCGTAACCCTAAGTGGAGTTATTATCGTGATATTGATTTGAATTAAAAACAAACAATTTTAGATGTCCAACATAATTAGTCATAATATAATCAATGGTTCTAAGTACGAGGATTCTCCATGCTGCCTAAGAATGAACGAGTGCAAAAATTACGGAATCAAAGTCGAACTGCAATTCCCCGTATTTCAATAGAACGAGCAAAACTACTTACAGAATTTTATAAAACACATGATTTAGATGGACTAAGTACTTCTGTCATTCGTGCTAAAGCTTTCAAATATATATTAGAAAATAAAACGATCTGCATTAATGAAGGGGAATTAATTGTTGGAGAGAGAGGTCCCGAACCTAAAGCGACTCCAACATATCCCGAAGTGTGTATCCATACGGAAGAAGACTTCAAAATTCTCGATTCTCGTGAAAAAATTTCATTTAAGGTCAGCCCAGAAGTAATGAATCTTCAGTTGAATGAAATTTATCCATTCTGGACTGGAAAATCCATTCGTGAAATCATCTTTAAATCCATGAGTAATGAATGGATTAATGCATATCACGCTGGAATTTTTACTGAATTCATGGAACAGCGCGCTCCAGGTCATACAAGCGGAGGAAAACAAATTTGGAAAAAAGGTTTCCTTGATTATAAAAAAGAGATACAGCATCAAATCGATTCTTTAGATTACAAAAATGATCCTGAAGCGTCTGAAAAGAAAGAAGAATTAACTGCAATGAATATAGCTGCTGATGCTATTATTGCATTTGCACAACGACACTCTGAAAAAGCACGAAAATTAGCAGACGCTGAAAATAATTTGGAAAGGAAAAATGAACTTATACAGATAGCGAAAATTTGTGATAAAGTTCCAGCATACGCTCCTGAAACATTCTGGGAAGCGTTACAGCATTATTGGTTTATTCATTTAGGAGTCATAACTGAATTTAACACATGGGATTCATTTAATCCAGGACGTTTGGATCAGCATCTAATTAGCTTTTATCGAAATGGGATCAAGGAAGGTGATTTGACAGCTGATTGGGCAGAAGAACTACTCCAATCATTTTGGATTAAATTCAATAATCAACCAGCACCTCCTAAGGTGGGAGTTACTGCTGAAGAAAGCAACACATATACTGATTTCTGCAATATTAATATTGGTGGATTAAAATCAGATGGATCCAATGGTGTTAATGAAATATCTTACATGCTCTTAGATGTAATTGAGAATATGCGTATTCTCCAACCAAGTTCGAATGTACAGATATCTTATAAAACACCAGATGCGTTTTTACACCGAGCTTTAAAAATTATAAAAACCGGTTTTGGTCAACCATCAGTTTTTAACACCGATGCTACAATCCAAGAATTGCTAAGACAAGGGAAAAACATAATTGATGCTCGAAATGGCGGGAACTCGGGATGCGTAGAAAGTGGTGCATTCGGAACTGAAGCATACATATTAACAGGATACTTTAATTTAGTAAAAACACTGGAAATTACACTTCATAATGGAATTGATCCTCGTACTGGAAAGCAGATTGGATTAAAAACGGGTGATCCATCTGATTTTACTGATTTTGATGAATTTTTTACAGCATTTTCCAAACAAATTCGTCACTTTCTTGAAATAAAATATCAAGGCAGTCTTATAATTGAGCGATTGTGGGCTGAAAATCTTCCATCACCATTTCTTTCAATAATTACTGATGATTGCATTAAAAATGGAAAAGATTATAATGACGGTGGAGCACGATACAACACATGTTATATCCAGATAGTGGGAATGGGATCAATTTCCGATTGTCTTTCTTCCATAAAGTATAATGCATTTGATAATTCCTTTTTATCTCTATCCGAACTTACAAACATTTTAGATGATAATTTTATTAACCATGAAGAATGGAGAGCAAAATTCCTGAATAAAACACCAAAATACGGTAATGATGATGCCTATGCAGATCAATTCCTTAAACCCGTATTCGATTTAGTATTCAATGCTATTGATGGACGCCCAAATACACGAGGTGGAACATTCCACATAAATTTACTCCCCACAACAGTCCATGTATATTTTGGGAAAGTGACCGGAGCTAGCCCAGATGGACGGATAGCGTTCACACCTCTGTCAGAAGGTATTTCTCCTGTACAAGGTGCTGATATTAAAGGACCAACAGCTGTAGTAAATTCAGCGAGTAAAATTCCTCAGTTAATGACTGGGGGTACTCTACTAAATCAGAAATTTA
>JAEOUK010000690.1 GCA_016839385.1 Promethearchaeota archaeon | reverse complement strand
GATTGATTACAAGAAAATTATGCACTTTCGCCATAGTCACTTGCTGGATTATTTGATCATGGGAATATTGATGACGATCTTCATCCTGGAGTTGTTCAATCCATGTTTCATACGCATTTATTCCATTTGCATGAAATCCATCTGAAGACTCTTCAATTTTGCCAACTGACCAATGTTTAAGAACCCAGGTGAGGCTTTCTTTTATAGATTTTTTTCTATCTAGGGGTTCTCCGACTTTCTTAACTGTGAATAACCCCCAAGGAATCTTCTGGGTGACATTATACCCTGGTAGATGATGTTTATCGTAATTTTTATTTATCCCATCGTAATATGTACGACAGTATAAATCCGAACGTTTGTATCCAGTGATAATTCCCCATTCGGGGACTTCTACTAAACCAATGGCTAATACGGGTTGATTTTTATTAATTTCCTTTTTTATGAGTTTAATAAATTCTTTTTGCGTTTCGATTCGTTTATTTTCATCTTTTGTGTGATTGAAATACGGGGTAAGTTCATATCCCAAATATTTGGCAAAATGTAATCTGGGGAACATGTCTGGAGCACTGGGACACCATTGTGGTTGAGCAATATTGATACGAAATGCAGCACCCGAAAATCCCATCAGATCTATATAGTCAATATACTCATTATAATACTCCATAATTCGTGCTAGAGCCCCCATAAATGAAGATTCGCCAGATATACCCCAACCTAAAACACCAATATTGGGCAGATTCTTTCCCACTGTTTACACCCATCTTATCATGGAGAAATATTTATTTAAATATGTGGGACGAGAAAAATAATGTACCTATTCTTAAAGGGAGACCCATGAAAGTCAATTTATTTGAAGTAAAAGAGGAGCATGGATATGAATCCAATTGGTGGAAGCATATCCGCTGTTTGGATTTTGGATTTTTTGAAAATGTTCGGAATCTTGGATCTTATATTGTTGAAGAGGGTGACATTTTGTATCTTAACCAAAAAGCCCCTGAGGGCTTTTTCGAGAAGTATTGGTTTATTGTAACGGATATGGGAGTGGAACGAACCGATAAAAGTGAAGTAAGCGAAGTTCTCACTAAATCATTGGTGGAATTCGTTCGGGCACATGGAAAAATGCCATTTGGATGTTCTGTATTTAAGGAATTTAAGAACAAAAGCATCCAAGTGAATTTTGAACCCAATAGATTTGATAAAGTAGTCATGAAACTGTCCCCCGGAGAATTTGATATTGAAGATATTCAAGATTTCTTTAGAGGACTAGATTCAGTCGAAATTAATCCTGCAGAAAGTACGTTTGAGGAAGAGAAAGGAGAATATAATTCAAACCCAAAAACTAAACCACGATCAACCAAACCGTCAATTTTTCCTTCAGGAGAGCGGATAACCGTTAAGAAAGGAGAAATTAAGGAAATCGAGAAACGTAAACAAAGTTATGAGGGAAGAGAATTCTTCCAATACATACTTCACTTGATAAATGGAATTTACGAACTCGATGGACAACCGGAAGTAGATTTTCCAGAAGTGTATGCTCAGATCAGTGAAAGTTTGTTTGAAAAAAAGAATCCTCATGTGGGCGATTTCATCTTTTGTAAAGGGAGAACTAAGAGAGATCGGACGTATGGAGATCTTGTCCACAATATACGTACATTAAATATACTGAAATAGAGAAAAATCCGATTTCTTTTATATTCTCATTTCACGATATTTTCCAGTAGTTGTTTGGCGGTGTGTACAAAATTTTCTGTTGTACCTTCTTCTAAGGGTCCTTGTGTGTCTTTAACCCGTCCAGACAACCAACCGGGATAGACTTCCGCAATTGCAATACCGCGATCGAGTATTTTATGGAATCGTTTTCCCCAAATTTCCACCATTTTTTTTGGCATTGCATGAGTAAGGTATACCATCCCCAGTGGAATTATATGATTTACTTCACGCAATTGTTTCTTCAAACCTCTAATCCACATTTTGGAGGCAAAACTTGTTGAAAACGCTCGAACCGGAGTTCCGATGATGATCAGATTAGGTTTATCATTTGCTACTTGGCGGGGAGTTATCTTCTTTATATGTCCAACCCCCACTTCTATTTGTTGTCGAAATACTTCAGCCATAGCTTCTGCAAGTGACTTTCCATTCCCAAATGTAGAATCGTGTACAATCCATACTTTCATTTTATTATTACACCTCTACTAGTTATTTGGTAAAAAGGACCTTTAAAAATTGAAGGGGCAGTTATTTATCAGTTCTGCGCAGTTCAAAGATCTCATAATATTTTTATGGGTTCGTGATGAAAATCGAATCACTAGGTAATTTACTATGGCAACATTTCCTACACGAACGGTTACGTTAAAAAACGGAACTATTCTCACAATTAGAGTTCCCGTTATGAAGGATGCAAGATCATTAGTAGAATATATTAATCAAGTTTCTACAGAATCAGATAATCTTTCTTTTGGAGAAGGGGAAGCTCCCTTTACGGAAGAGAAGGAAGAGCAATATATCTCCTCTTTAAATGTAGATCCTCACAAAATAATGGCACTTGGGGAGATTAATGGTGAGTTAATGGCGGTATCAGATATTAGTGCATCATCCTTACCCAGGATGAGGTATAGTGGCGAATTAGGGTTGAGTCTGAAAAAAAAATACTGGAATATTGGTGTAGGACAAGCATTGTTGGAATATCTCATTGATTGGGCAAAAACTGATGGAAACCTAAAGAAAATTAATCTTCACGTCAAAGAATCAAATCTTGCAGGAATACATCTATATAAGAAGTTGGGATTCTTAGAAGAGGGAAGACTAAGTAGAGGTATGTTCATCAACGACAAGTTCTTTGATTTAATTTGTATGGGTCTTAAATTGTAAGAAAAATTTCATTTACTTTAAGGAGATACAAGACAAAAATAAGTGACATAATATGTCCGACACCCCACGAGAAATCCATGAAGAAATGGAAATCAAACCTCTCCATTTTTTCCCCGCATTAGGATTATTTGCAATTGCAGGAGGTATTATGATTGCACTGTATTATGCGTTGTACCCCCGTTGGTTGGGGCGATATGGACCTACAAATGGGTATATTTTCAGTTCCCTCGCTGGTCTTTTGACAATTTTATTCCTATCAATTGCCCTTTTTTATTACAAAACAGACAAGAATATGCCTGCAACGTGGGAAAACCTTCAAACTCGGTTTCACTTGAAGAAGGTTACTTGGCACGATTGGAAATGGATTTTGATATTATTCATCCCGACTTTCCTTTTTGCTCTTGGCTTAGGAATGTTATTTCAATGGATAATCGCCAATTTTACCATCTCAATCCCTTTTCCAGGTAATTATGAGGCTCAAGCAACTGAATCCCTAATGAATCCTACTTTTTCTCAAGGGATCATGGTATTTCTTTTAATAGTGATCAATGTAATTGCAGAAGAACTGTTTTTCCGAGGATATATCTATCCTCGCCAAGAAAAAGAGCATGGAAAATGGACGTGGGTGGTTCACAGTTTGATGTGGTGGATTATTCATGCATATAATTGGTTCAATTTCCCG
>JAEOUK010000689.1 GCA_016839385.1 Promethearchaeota archaeon | reverse complement strand
TACTTAGAGGATAAAGCTAATAAATACAATTTGAAACCAATCTCGATGACCATGTTTGGAGGTATCTGGGATTATAATCAGATGGGTAGAATGTTTAAAAAAGCATTAGATTCAGAAAAAGAAAATTACATCCCGGCAGGATTTAAAGAAACGGAGCCAGGAGTTTACGATTCAAGAAATTGGGATGAAATTCGTAAATGGGCTAAAGAATTAGCTAGTAAGATATTGTAAAGAATCTATAGTTTAAAATCGTGTATTAAAATTAATAATATGAAGTTATCTGAGTGAATGTTTATGATTTTAGCAGAAAAGAAATATGAACTATATGAGGTCCAGAAAGGATATACTAACAGAACATTGTATATTAACCTTTCCAGTAACGAGATTCAGATTAAACCAGTTACCGATGGAATGAAAGAGAATTTTATTGGAGGAAAGGGATTCGATCTTTGGCTTATGTGGAATGGACTCCCGCAAAATAGAATTGTAAAGTGGAACGATCCTGAAAATGAAATATGTATCTCCTCAGGACCTTTAGGTGGGAATATTTTCTATCCAGGATCTGGAAAATCAATTGTAACAACGATATCCCCTCTTACAGATATTATTATAGATTCTAATGTAGGGGGGTATTTTGGTCCGTATTTAAAATTTTCGGGATTTGATGCCATCGAAATTCAAGGAAAAGCTCAAATGGAAGTTATTATATATATAGATGGTGTTGAAGGTATTGTTCAAATCAAAAAAGTCGAAGAATCAGAGGGTTTATCCAAATTCTCTCATGAATTGACTCAACAACTTACCGAACAATACGCTCAAGTCGATCGTGAAAAGCAACGAATCTCTGTAGTAAGTACAGGACCTGCCGCAAAGAATACCAATTGGGGCATTTTAAACTTCTCGTGGTTTGTTCCTGGCCGTAATTGGGCGTCAAGCAAGCAAGCAGGAAGAGGGGGGATTGGTACTGTCTTCGCCGATAAAAATCTTAAAGCATTAGTCTGTCGTGCTCCAAAAGTCACGGTTAGTTCTAATAATCCCGCCAATTTAGAGCAAGCAAGAAGGATAGGAATAGCTCATACCCAAGAAATAATTAAACTTGATCCAGTGCAGAACGAAATGCGTAGAGTTGGTACTGGACACCTTCCAGACATCATGAATGTCACTGATCTATTACCAACAGAAAACTTTCGTTTCGGGTCTCACAAAGAAATCCGTGGAAAGGACATTCCATATAACAGAGAAATTATGAGAGGAATTTACTCTGGAAAAGAGGGTGGAGATGGGTGCTGGATAGGGTGCACTGTATCTTGTTCTCATTATTCAGAGGGATATGAGGTACAGACAGGTCCATTTAAAGGACAGAAATTCATCGTTGATGGTCCAGAATATGAGACTATTGCCGGATGTGGTTCTAATTGGGGTGTATGGGATCCCAAATGGGTTTTGGAGGTAAATTTCTATTGCGACACATATGGAATAGATACCATCTCACTTGGTACCGGAATTGCTTTTGTAATGGAGTGTTATGAAGCGGGTATCCTAAATAAAGAAAGAACTGGGGGATTAGAATTAAATTTCGGAAATGCCGAAGCTGCAGTTAACTTGATTCATCAAATGGCTAAAGGAGAAGGATTTGGAATTATTGTTGGAAAGGGAATAAAATACATGAAGCAATATTTTGTAGAAAATTTTGGAGCAGATCCACAGTTTGTCCAAGATATCGGTATGGAACATAAAGGATTAGAATTCTCTGAGTACGTAACTAAAGAATCATTAGCACAACAGGGTGGATATGGTTTAACAAATAAAGGTCCTCAACATGACGAAGCTTGGTTGATTTTCGACGATGTAATTCGAAATTCAATTCCTACTTTTAAAGATAAAGCTAAAGCTCTGCAATATTTCCCATTATGGAGGACATGGTTCGGATTGTGTGGTTTATGCAAACTACCTTGGAATGATATTCAACCTGAGAGTCAATCAAATTACCCTATAAAAGATTCGGAAACTGGAGAGTTAGTACGTGCTAAAATTCCTGATCATGTAAAGTGGTATACGGAATATTATTCAGCAGTAACTGGTCGTGAATCGACCACAGCCGATCTTCTCTTAATGTCTGAGAGAGTTTATACATTTCAAAGGATATTTAACATTAGATTAGGTAAGGGACTTCGAGAAAACGATTCGAATTTACCTTATAGGGCAGTTGGACCAGTTACTTCACTTGAATACGAAAGTCGCGCTGAAAGATATGATGAACAATTAAAGGAAATGAAAATTGACATCGCAGGTAAATCTACCGCAGAAAAAATTACATTACTTCGTGCTTATCGTGAAGAACAATATCAAAAACTCCAAGATGCCGTTTACTTCGAACGGGGTTGGAACAAAAATGGTTGCCCCACAATAGAAACTGTAAGAAGGTTGGGAATTGATTTTCATAAAATAATTGATATAATAGCACCTTATCAATAAAAATAAACTTTATCAATTGATTTTCTATGGAAAATTTAACCAAGCACCCCAGTTTGGAAATTCCCGACAGGAAGAAAATAAAATTTAAATTTGACGGGAAATTTCTGTACGGATTTGAGGGGATGGTTATATCTTCTGCTTTATTTTTAAATAAAATCAAGATTTTTGGACATCATATTAAAGATCGAAGCCCACAAGGACTATTTTGTGCAAATGGCCAGTGTTCTCAATGTAATGTAATCGCCAACGGAATACCAGTTAAAGCGTGTATGACCCCACTTACTGAAGGTATGAAAATTAAGAGTTGTAATGGTCTACCAGAATTACCATTAGAAGATGATTCTGTTGAAGTTAAAGATATAAATATAGTAAATACTGATGTTCTTGTGATAGGAGGAGGTCCTGCAGGACTTTCTGCTACAAAAGTTTTGGGCGAAAATAATATTAATGTTATTCTTGTCGATGATAAGGCAACATTAGGCGGAAAATTAGTACTTCAAACTCATAAATTTTTTGGTTCTCAAGAAGAGGTATATGCCGGAACGCGGGGAATTGAAATTGGAAAAATTCTAGGAGAAATCGTAAACAATATTGAATCCGTAAAAATTTGGCTCAACAGTATAGTTATAGCAATTTTTAGCGATGGCTTAGTTGGGATTATAAAAAATATGGATGAATATACATTGGTTAAACCTAAGTACTTATTAGTTGCCACTGGCGCAAGAGAAAAAATGTTGATATTTCCCGGGAACACGCTCCCCGGAGTATATGGTGCTGGTGCTTTTCAAACTTTAGTAAATCGAGATCTGATTAAAGCTGCAGAAAATATATTTATCGTTGGAGGAGGTAATGTCGGATTAATAACAGGTTATCACGCAATTCAAGCTGGAATAAATGTTGTAGGCTTGGTTGAGGCTTTACCACAATGTGGAGGATATAAGGTTCACGAAGACAAATTAAGAAGGTTAGGCGTTCCAATTTATAGAAGTTATACAGTAATATCCGCAAATGGAGAAGATAAACTTGAATCCATCACTATTGGAAAGATAACGGATAGAGGGGATATCGAACCCAGTTCAGAGCAAACTTTTGCTTGTGATACATTATTAATCGCAGTTGGATTGGATCCCGTAGATGAATTTTATCATAAAGCACAACAATTTAATATGAAAGTATGGATTGCGGGAGATGCTCAAGAAATAGCAGAGGCTTCTGCTGCAATTTTTACCGGCAAAATTGAAGCATTAAAAATCCTAAAAGAAATTGGCGTTCCAGTTACAGAAAAACTTGAAGAATTGGAAGATCTCGTTAACTTGATGAAAGCAAAACCTCCAGAACCAGTTGAAATGAAATTGATAGATAAGGAGGATGGTATATTTCCAGTGTTCCATTGTAATCAAGAAATAGCGTGCAATCCCTGTACGAGTGTGTGTCCTCAGAATCTGATCAAAACAGTTGACGATTTAATTACGCAATTACCATATTTTACTGATGGTCAAGATTGCATTGGCTGTGGAAAATGTGTATCAGTCTGTCCGGGATTAGCTATTACTTTAGTTGATTATAGAAAAGATCAAGAATCTCCAGTAGTTACTTTTCCTTTAGAACTAACTTCTGAAAAGATTGTGGTTTGTCGAAAGGTTATAGTTGTGAGTAACGAGGGGGAATTAGGAGAGTTTGAAGTTACTCGAGCACGATTTCTTAAAGAATTTCCAAAAACCCAATTAGTTTCAGTTAAATTGCCATCAGAAATCGCAAAGGTAGCTGTAGGTATCAAACTTTTAAAATCCAGTTATACCGAACCTATGGATCTCTATCAGCAATCAGTCACAGATGACGATATTATTGTATGTAGATGCGAAAGGGTTTCGGTAGGCGAGATACGAAAGTGGATTCGTTATGGAGTATATGATTTTAACGAATTGAAAGCATTAACTAAGGCTGGAATGGGATCCTGTGGTGGTAAGACTTGTGCTTCTCTTATTAATAGGATTTTCTGGGAAGAAGGGATAAATCAAGAAAAAATTACTCCAGCTACAAAACGACCTTTGTTTGTAGAAGTTCCTATGGGCGTGTTCGCAGGAGTTAAAACAAAGAGAGAGGTAAAATAGTCTTGGTGGAATACGATGTGATCATAATTGGAGCAGGAAGTGTAGGTGTCCCAACTGCGTTAGCTACTGCAGAAAGTGGACTTAAAACGCTCGTTCTTGATAGTTTACCTTCCGTAGCTCAAGGAGATAATAAGCACGCTATTGGAGGAATTAGGGCAACTCATTCACTTAAAAGCAAGATTTGGTTATGCCAAAGATCTATAGAGGTTTTTGCTTCTTGGAATGAATTATATGGGGACGATATCTGGTGGGAACAAGGTGGTTATTGTTTTCTTGCATTTACTGACGAACACGAACAAACATTAAAAAATACAGCTAAAGAACAAAGGGAATACGGATTAAATATAAAATATGTGGAAAAAGAGAAGATTAAAGAATTAGTACCTGGAATAAACGATGAAAATTTAAGAGGCGGAACATTTAGTCCTGAGGATGGAAGTTCGTCTCCTTTATTAGCACTTCATGCCTTTTATCGCAAATCAAAGGAATATGGAGCAGAATATGCCTTTAATGAAAGTGTTACCGGAATTACGATACAAAATAACAAAATCACAGGAGTTAAAACCAATAAATCTAAATATAAAGCTCATAAAATTATTAACGCAGCCGGAGCACATGCTAAAGATATAGGAAATATGATAAATTTAGATATACCCGTTGTTCCAGAGAGTCATGAAGCAGGAATAACTGAACCCGTTAAAAAATTCTTTTCTACCATGGTAGTAGACATCAATCCTGCTATTGATACGAAATTTGGAAATTCGAACAATTATTACTTCTATCAAAATAAAGAAAAAAAAATCATCTTTTGTTTGACTCCTGAACCTAATATCCCCGGACTAAATCGTTTTGAAACTAGCTCTTTCCTACCTCAAATAACAAAACGGATGGTTCATTTATTACCACGGTTAAAAAACATAAAGATCAGAAGAACATGGAGAGGTTTATATCCTATGACTCCTGATGGAAATCCCTTTGTAGGAGAGGTTGACGATCATGAAGGATATATTAATGCTGTGGGAATGTGTGGTCAGGGTTTCATGATCGGACCAGGATTGGGTGAACTTTTAAGCCGTCTTCTTACAGAAAAACTGAATTCAAAAGATAAAGAAATTTTAGATAACTTTGCTTATATTCGTGATTTTTCTCTAGAAGAAGAATTAAAATAGTAATTTTTAATTATTCAATCCAAGGTTTCCTTTATCAAGTCGAACCTTCAGTGCATGTAGTTTTTGTGAAGACTATGCCATTTTTCTAGAGATTATAGATTTTATTAATAACTGATTTATAACTATCTTTCTTTTTATTATTTTAATAAAACAAAGTATAAAGTGAATATAATGGTTCGACATTTACTTAAAATTTCTGATTTTTCTAAAGTAGAAATTGAGAAAATTATAAGCAAATCTATGGATATCAAAAAGAATCCCGAAAAATTTGAATCTACGCTGAAAGGTGAAACGCTTTTGATGCTTTTTGAGAAGCCTTCTTTGAGAACTAGGATTTCTTTCGAAGTAGGTATGCAACAATTAGGAGGCCATGCGATTTTTTATTCTATAAAGGATTCTCC
>JAEOUK010000688.1 GCA_016839385.1 Promethearchaeota archaeon | reverse complement strand
GCCCTACGGAAAATTACTCTTAAATTGTATCCACCTCCGGTATTACTTGGAAGTTTACCATCA
Organism: Promethearchaeota archaeon; assembly: GCA_016839385.1. The sequence goes on along the minus strand of JAEOUK010000688.1, from coordinate 7,654 downwards.
GTGATAGCAAATAAAAGCGCTCGAGAGTGCTCAGCAATGGAATACAAGCCCGTCATGGGAAGTATTTTTGCTTTAAGGGTTTTCACAGACATCCCAAATTTTGTAGCCACTTGTTTCCATGCTTCATCGATGTCTTCAACCTCATCAATATTTAGATACGCTGAATACTTTGAAAATCGATTGAAGAGATGTAAATCGGCAACGACATTCGTTTTTTCTCTAAGTTTGTCCAAAACAAATGGAAATGTCGCTTCATAGATATTTGGAACACCTTGAGAAAACCATGCAACTCGTTCTTGCCCCATTCCCATATCTAATACTTTTAATTGTAGTTCCTTATCTCCTTCGGGTGTTTGCTCGAACAATGTATATACTTGATTGAAGAGCTCTACTCCTCTACTAAAAAATTCCAAACATGGTCCAAAACTCCCTCCTCCACTCCAGGCGTCTTCATGAATCACAAATTCTGATGTTTCCAATCCAACTCCATCAATAAGAAAGTCCATTATATCTCGGAAATACTCCAATTGATTCCATTCTTCAGGAGTTACGAAAACATGTTGTCCAATCATAACAAAACACGTAAGATGCGATCCTGTTATTCCTACATTTTCAATATCGTTGAATCGTAGACACATTTGGGGGATTATTAATTTCTTTGCAGGAGGTTCTGCTTCTCCTGTAATCACATAAGGTTGAAATGCTGCAATTGAAGCAATTGTAAATTCAACAGTTGGATTCCATCGTGCTACAACGGGGTATCTTTTAATGGGTTTATATCCTCGAGGTTCAAGAACTTCTTTCATTTTCTCCCAAACCCCTATGAAAGAAAGTCGATTTCTTGATGGATTGTTATCAACTACATCGAATCCACCGGAACAAACGGGGTCACCGCAGTAATCTCTCTCTTTTACAGTTGTCCAGAAATATGTCCCACAATTACACTTTTTTCTTATGAATCCTTTTTCTTTCATAACATCGACAGGATAATACTTATCTGGATTCTCAGAAGCTACCTTCTTGAATACTTTTTTTTGTTCTTTATCAGAGAGCACTCGGTCCACCAAGTTACACGAAGTTCGTTTAAATCGTTTCTTTGAATTTTTTATGGAATTTATGGTTTACTTTTAAATTCTAATTTTCCAAGCATTCCAGCTATTCAACATTCATGTGAAACGTTACATGGATGTTTTTAAAGATCTATAGGCAACCATGCTTAAATGTATAGTAAATATTTCTATCACGATAAAATATGACTGATTTCAATGAAAAATTAGCAAAATTAGCTGTTAATTATAGTGTAAAAGTAAAACCTGGAGATATTGTTTTAATTCGGGGGTATGAGGTTTCACTTGATTTAATGCGTGCAATGTATGTTGAAGTTTTAAAAGTTGGTGGACATCCTCGTTTGGATGTAGCAGTTTCGGGTATCCAAGAATTATTCTTGAAATATGCAAATGATGATCAATTAGTATTCATCAATCCTATTATAAAGCCCATGTACGAAACTGTAAATTGTATTATCAATATTATGGATGATTATAATCGGAAGAAATTTGCTAGAGCAGATCCTGAGAAAATGCAACGTAGACAAAAATTACCCGAAATGATGGAAATCCTCAAGATTTACAAGGAACGAGAATTAAAAGGTGACTTGAGATGGGTGATTGTGCCTTATCCTTGTAATTCATTAGCTCAAGAGGCAAATATGGATTATTATAGCTACCGCGATTTCGTTATCAGTGCACTTTATTTAGATAAGGAAGATCCTGTTGCAGAATGGCAAAGAGTACACAATGAACAAGAGCACTTAATTGAGCAATTGAACCAAGTATCGGAAATTCACGTGTTGGGAGAAGATACTGATTTAACGATGTCAGTTAAGGATAGGAAATGGTTAAATAGTGATGGATCAAGAAACCTGCCTGGTGGAGAAGTGTTTACTAGTCCAATTGAAGATTCTGTTAATGGACATATTCGATTTAGTTTTCCGGGTATTTATATGGGTAAAGAAGTCGAAAACATTTACTTAGAAGTCAAAGATGGAAAAGTTACTAAAGCTACTGCAGAAAAAGGGCAAGATATTCTCGATGAAGTATTGAAAGTAGAAAATGCTGATATTTTTGGTGAGTTTGCTATCGGTACAAATAAAGGAATCAAAGAAATGACCAAGGCAATTCTTTTTGACGAGAAGATTGGTGGATGCATCCATATGGCACTAGGACGTGGGTTTGGAGAAGCTGGGGGGCAAAATATGTCAGCTGTACACTGGGATATTATAAAAAATATGAAATCTCCGGATTCAAAAGTTATCGCTGATGGAAAAGTAGTGTATGAAGCTGGAGAATGGAAAATCTAGATCCCTTCTTTTTTTTTTTTCCTTTAGATGTTTTCTTGTAATAGATTTGGATTGAAAGTTTAATTTGTAAAAACATAATCCAAGCATATTAAAGACCAAATTTCCATATTGTATCTTGCACTTTTTTTACAAACAATTAAAGTTGAGAAAATATGAAAAAACGAACATTTCTACTTGTTCCAATAGCAATTCTCTTGTTATTCGGATTATTTGCACTCCCCGTAAAAGGAGCCAGTGTGACGGACCCTGAGGGTGATCTTATTGGAGTTCACCAATGGACAGATGGTGAGGGGAATCCTAAAATCGATTGTGATTGGGATCCAAGTTCTATTGTCAATGTTTCTTCTATTGATATTAAAAGTATTGAATGGATGGAATCAGGAGGCGGTGTAAACTATACTGTCACAATGACTTTCTTTGGATTACCCAATGCAACTCTCATTTCAATGGGTAGAATAGCAGCATCAATATTTTTCATTGTGAATGGTTCTACATTCCCAGATGAACTTGACTCGGAGACCCCGGATGCAGCATTAACAATTATTAGCTCAGGGGGAGGTACTGTCTTAGGTAATGAAACAACTATACCTGAGACTGGAGTAATGACAGTTAGTGGTGACAGTATTTATTGGGAATTTAATAAAAGTCTTGCGTTCAATCCTGTCTCTTTAGATAATTGGGATGTTCTTGCAGCTGTTATGTATCAATATTCTGTAGATGTTAACACGTATACTGCTTTAGACCATTATAATTTTGATTACCTTGAAGATGTACTCACCCTCGTCTGCAGTCTTATTAATCTCCAAATTCCCGGATACTCTTTGATCGCGGTGGGAGTTGTAGCTGTAATTACAATCGGTGTTATCATTAAAAAAAAATATAAAAAATAAAATTTCTTTCTATTTTTTTAAAATGTTTCTGAGTACTGTGTGGAGAATTCCACCGTTTTGATAATATTCAATATCAACAATACTATCTAATCGCACAACTGCTTTGAACTCAATTATTCTATCATCACGTTTGGCAACTACATCGATTTCAGATAGGGGTTTCATAGTTTCAATTCCAGAAATGGTCAATGTTTCTGATCCATTTAAACCTAAGGATTTTGCATTTTCTCCTTCTCTGAATTGAAGTGGGAGTACTCCCATTCCAACCAAGTTACTTCTATGAATACGTTCATAAGAAGTTGCAATTACGGCTCTAACACCGAGTAACCAAGTTCCCTTTGCTGCCCAATCTCTGCTGCTACCCATTCCATAATCCTTTCCTGCTAATACAATTAATGGAATTTTATTTTCAATATATTTCATTGCCGCAGTATAAATAGGCATAAGTTCACCTGTTGGATGATAGATTGTCCAACCTCCTTCTTTCTCCGCTAATAAATTACGTATTCTAATGTTCCCGAAAGTACCACGCATCATCACCTCGTGATTACCCCGTCTAGCTCCAAATGAATTGAAATCTTTTGGTTCAACTCCATTATCTAATAAATATCGAGCTGCAGGCATGTTCTTTGGGATAGATCCTGCTGGGGAAATATGATCAGTTGTAACACTATCTTCAAGAAAAGCCAATACTCTAGCATTATTGATATTTTGTAACACAGGAGTGTCCAAGGGAAAATCCAAAAAGAAAGGAGGTTCTCTAATATAAGTAGATTTTTGTTCCCATTCAAATACTTTGTTTTCTGGTGCCTCGAGATTTTCCCATAATTCATTTCCCTTGATAACTCCTTCGTATTCTCGTCGATATAAATCAGGTGTCACAAATTTTGTCATATATTCTTCAATTTCTTTGGAATCTGGCCAAATATCCTTTAGGAAAATCGGTTTTCCATCAGAATCCAATCCTAAAGGTTCAGTTTCTAAATTAATGGCAACCGTCCCTGCGATGGAAAAGGCAACTACTAACGGAGGAGAAGCCAGATAATTTATTTTCGCGTACGGGCTTATTCTTCCTTCAAAATTCCGATTTCCACTTCCCACAGAAGCTACAGCAAGATTTCTTTCCGTAATTTCCTTAATCACTTTAGGATCAAGTGGACCACTGTTACCGATGCATGTAGTACAACCAAAACCTACCAAGTAAAATCCCATTTTCTCTAAATATGGCATCAAACCAGAATCTTCCATATAATCTGCTACGACTCGAGAACCTGGTGCGAATGATTTTTTGATGAAAGGTTTAGTTTTTAATCCTTTCTTTACGGCATTCCTAGCTAATAATCCTGCACCAATCATTAATGATGGATTGGAAGTGTTTGTACAAGATGTAATTGCTGCAATTACGATAGCACCGTTATTCAAAGTAGTTCCATCTGATATTTGGTTTAATTCATCTGTTTTTTTCAAGTACGTTTTCATTGTTTTGGAGAATTCTGTTTTCATATCTTTTAGTGCAATTCTTTCGTGTGGCTTTGTCGGACCCGCTAAACTTGGTTCTACTGTAGATAAATCGAACTCCAACATTTCATTATATTCAGGAACAAGAGTGTTATCTGTGTAAAAAAGACCTACATGTTTTAGATATGTTTCTACAAAATCCACGTGTTTTGGATCACGACCACTTAATCGTAAAAACTCTAAAGTTTCATCTGTAACAGGGAAGAAGTTCATTGTGGATCCACACTCTGGAGCCATATTAGCTACAGTAGCTCGATCTGGAAGAGAAAGCTTTTTTAATCCGGGTCCGTAAAATTCCACAAATTTGTCTACAACTCCATGTTCCCGAAGCTTTTGAGTAATTACTAATACTAAATCGGTTGCAGTTATTCCTTCTTTAAGATTTCCAATAAGTTTTACTCCAACAACTTTTGGAATATTCATGTAATAAGGTTGTCCTAACATAACTGCTTCAGCTTCGATTCCTCCCACACCCCAACCTACAGTTCCTAAACAATCAATCATGGTAGTATGAGAATCTGTACCTACAAGTGTATCTGGAAACGCTAGTGTTTCTCCTTCTACATCACGTTTATGTACTACCGTTCCTAAATATTCTAAATTCACTTGATGAATGATACCCCTACTAGGTGGAATCGTTCGGAAATTTTTCAATTGCTTTTGTGCCCATTTCAGCAGAACATATCTTTCCCGATTCCGTTCCATTTCTATTGCTTCGTTTTTCTCACAAGCATCCTTTGAATCTGAAAAATCTACTTGAACAGAGTGATCGATAATGAGATCTACCGGATTTAATGGATTGATATCTCCTGGATCTTTACCAGCTCTTTTCATAGCGGATCGCAACGCAGCCAAATCCACAACTGCTGGAACTCCAGTAAAGTCCTGAAGCAATACACGAGAAGGGATAAAAGCTATTTCAGATGGATTATCGCTTATTGGATCCCAATTAACCATTGCATTTAGATGGTCTTCAGTAACTAGTTTACCATCCAGATTTCGAAGAATATTTTCGAGTAATATGCGATGGGAAAAAGGCAATCTCTCTACTTTTCCAAGATTGAGTTCTCTCAACTTTCGAATATTGAAAATCTGCACTTTTCCCATACTGGTGGGTAAAGTTTCTTTAGTTTTTGATTGGATCGTGTGGATCGTGTGCATTATGTTCAAATTTACTAGCGTTCCCCTATTTTTAAGCGTTCCCTCAATATCTAAAAGAAATAAAAAAGTATAAAAAATGCAGTTTATTCGATAAAAATAGTTAAATTTCTAATACATTTGATGTAATTTCCTTAAGATTTCTGCACCCCGTCATGATCATTGCTTTTTTAAGGGTATTAGCCATATGTTCCATTTGTAGTTTCACACCTAAAACTCCCCCACCTATAGCTGCTCGGATGACATCTCTTCCAATTAGCACACTCTCCGCACCTAACGCAAGCATTTTGATTACATCGTAACCTGTACGGATTCCGCCGTCAACAATTATTTTAATTTTTCCCTGTACGACTGAAGCGATATGTGGGAGGACTTTAGCGGTTCCCGGAGCGGAGTCAAGAACCCGTCCTCCATGATTGGAAACTACTATTGCTGCAGCACCCGTGTTCATTGCAATCTGAGCATCTTCAACGGTCATCACACCTTTAACAATTACAGGAAGGGATGTGGATTTTACCAGTTCTCTAATGTCTTCAGGGGTTTTTCGATATACGGGTTTGTTGTTCTTAGGCATTGCATAACTTCCACACCCGTCCACATCAACACCTACAGCAATTGCACCTGCTTCCTCTGCAAGTTTAAAATATTGAATGATTTCTTCTTGAATTATTGGTTTACAAATTTTAACCCCTAAACCGGCTTCAGCGATAGCATTAATACCGGTAGGACTCTCCAATGAATAAGTGTATGTATGACCACGCCAACCAATAGTATTTGCTTCTTTACAACCGAGAACCACTGCTCTGCAAAAATCTTCCTCAGTAATTACTGCATCTCCTCCGAAACTATTTACTCCAGCGGTGCTTGCCGCCATTATTGGCATGGCCAGCTCATTACCAAAGAATGAGTATGATGTATCTGGTTCAAAAGGATCTCCAATTAGTCTCATTTTTATTTTTATTTTTTTTAACGCAAGAATATTATTCGTGAAGGATGCACCACTTCCTATACCTCCAATTCCTAGTGGTCCACCATACGAGTGCCTTTGACATAGTCTAGACGGGTCCCCATCGCATATTTTATAGACACCGCAAATTCCTTTTAATTTTACTTTCGCTTGAGCGCGAACATCCTCTAAAGTAAGATTTTCAGTTGTCATATTCTATCACTATACCATCTTTTTCGGATCAAGTAATTTATCTAAATCTCCATAAATTTCTAAATTTTCTTCTAAAATAACTTCTTTTATTGTTTTATCCTCTTTATAAGCTTTTAAAGCGATCTCTGAGCATTTGTCATATCCTAAGAGAGGGGTCAAGTTGGTCACTGTCATTAATATTTGCTTTAAATGAGAATTAATACTTTTATTATTGATTTTTAGACCTTCTAAGCATTTCTTATTAAATGAATGTATCCCATTGGATAGAATCTCGATGGATTCTAATAAGTTATAAATTATGATTGGTTTAGATACATTTAGGTCTAAAACACTTCCATATCCTTCACCTTGAGAAATTGTGATATCATTACCCATAACTTGTAAACAGACTTGAATTAACATCTCAGATTGTGTAGGGTTAACTTTTCCTGGCATTATTGATGATCCGGGTTCATTTTGAGGTAAAAACAATTCTGATAAACCGGCTCTTGGACCACTTCCCATCCACCGAATATCGTTAGCCATTTTTAATAAGGACATTGCTAAATAACGCAGTATTGAACTAATATG
>JAEOUK010000687.1 GCA_016839385.1 Promethearchaeota archaeon | reverse complement strand
TGACCATTTAACTGTCAGTAAAGAAATATTATGCCCTCGAGATTTAAGTTCCTCATAAATATTCCGTTCAAATTTTGCCGATCCATCTCTGTGATCAGGAAATACTGCCAGAGAGATATGGCATATGTTTAATTTCTCCATTTGAACCACAAAAAAAATAGATTAGATAAGATATGTTTTCATTTGGTTAATAAGCCTATCAATTTGACGTTGGATTTTTTCTCCATTATCGACCATTTGTTGCCGTAATGTATTATATGCTTGTTTGGAGGGCAACTTTCCTTTTTTATAACGATCATCATAGAGTTTGATGCTATCTTGATTGGATATTAACTCTGCTTCACGTAAATCTAGTCGTTTTACAATATCTGCAATTGGTCCTCCAATATTTAAGATGAGTTTCTTAAATGGCTTGATATCCTCTTGGCTGGTCTTTAATTTAGATTCCAGCATTTTTAATTGCTTGGAATAGGCTTTCTTTGCTATTTTCTTTCTAGACAAATCGCTTTCCAAGTTTTTGATGTCAATTCGAATTGCAGTGATCTCTTCATAATATGAGATAAATTCTCGCATTTCTTGTTCTGGAATAACTGCTTCTCGAATCATTGCTTCATCCTCAGATAGAGATTTTGTTCTGGTTCTTACAACAGCATACATTGAGAAGGCAATTAGAGATAAGGCGGTGAACAATAAACCACGACCAACCATTTGAAATCCACTTTCTTTATATTCCAAAAACAAGTAAAAATCATTCGTTGGTATAATATTGGTATGGTAGAAATATAGAACCATTGAACTGCTTTCATATGATATTGCATTTGGGGTAATTGAGGTCGAAATTATCGATTTTCCCGCATATAAGCGAAGATAAGTATGCTGGTTTTTAATGAGGACAGCATAATCTGTCAATATAATATTCATTTTCAGAGATGCTTGCCGATAACTTCTACTGAAAAATTCGTCTAAAGGTAAATAATACTCAAGTGTATATTTCTTAGTTGCTCCAGGATTAATACCAGCCCGATTTTCTAATACTATTTTAAACAGATGAGAATCTTCTTCAAGAGTTCCACGGGTTATTGTTCCAATGTTGTCATACATACTCACGTTATAAGCCAATTCTGGTAATCGATAATCAAATTGGGTAACATATATATCACCAGTATTCTTTAGTTGGTGATTCTCAACAACTCGAATATAACCCCACGGATTTAAGTAAACATTTCTTACGACTTCTGTAAATTCCATAAAGGAATATTGATTGTTATGTGCTTCTACGTGGAAAATTTCTTCTGAAAAGGGAGCTAATGCTGAAGCTTCATATTGAACTTTGACTCCATCAGTTTTAGCTGGTTCAGTATAATTATCGAAGAATGTACGATAAGGAAATGCGTTATCGGAAAACACATCATACATTGGGTATGGACTAAATGGGAATTTACTGAAATTAAAGTACACCATCTGATTAGTGGTACTTTGATTAAATTTCGCTGTGTATAAGCCATTAAATGTAGTTATAACGTTAATTGTGTGATTAGTTTTTGGAAGAATGGGTTCGTTCAAATATACAATATATGTTTTATACCCAAAGAGGCTGTTTTGTGCTTCTTGAAAACTCAGTGAAGATTCATAGTCAGATCTCGCTGTAAATCCCATGAAATATGATAAATATGTCTGATTAATTGTGTAATAGACGTGAGTTACTGGTACAGATCCATTATTGACAAAAGTCAACTCATCTGTAATCACGTTGTATCCATATCGGTTAACTTGATTTAACCGGTAAACTTTACCAATATACAAATCCGGAGATATGATACTCGCTTGGAAAGGTTCAGCTTGAGGCTTTCCATCTGGAGTTGCTCGAGTGGTGAAATAAAAGACTGATGTAAATACGACAAAAATTACAGTAATTGATAACACTATATGAGATCTTTTTGATAGTTGCATATTTTCAACCTTTAAACGTGGTAATGCTCCGAATTCGCTACAATTTTCTGAATACAATATACATTAAAAATGTATATAGTTCAAACAATTTACATAGTTGGATGAGAAGATAAATTTAAAATGCTTTCCTTTATTTAGTTACGTAGAATGGCTAAAAAGAGAAGTTCACGAAAAACACGACGATCCTCAGATTCACCAATGCCAATGAGTGGAGCTGGTTTAATTCGATTCTTCCAAGATTCTTCCCAAGGTTGGAAAATAGGTCCAATTTGGATAGTTTCTCTTGCGGGAGTTTTGATGCTACTAGTCATTCTTGCAGATGCTGGATTGTTTGAATGGTTACTTGCATAGGATGAAAAAAATCCTACTTTTTCCATAGATTTTCAGATAAAAAGCAAATTCGTAATTGAGCAACGAATCTTTGATTATCTATTTTAATATCTTCACCAATCTCATAATAGGAGTTTCGGTTAAATCGAATTAATAAGAAAAAATCTATTACGAAT
>JAEOUK010000686.1 GCA_016839385.1 Promethearchaeota archaeon | reverse complement strand
TCTTTAATTCCTCGATGAAGCTCGAGCTATACCAAAATATTTGAGAATCACGCACAAAAAAGAATATTTTACCGTTACACGATACACCGGGAAACCGTTCTGCAGCTTCTGTGTTAATTTTGGATCCAAGTTTGATACGTTTACTCCACTTGCTTGAACTCTCTTTAAAAGAGATATATAAATCAAATCGATTGGGATTTTCTATACTATTACTTGAGAAGATTAGATATGACTCATCTCTGGCTATGAATGGTAACCAATCGATAGTTTCTATATTGAACGGTGGTCCCAAAAATTTGGATTTTTTATAGGTCCCATCAATGAATTCTGATTTAGCTAAAGCCATTTTTCCAGGAGAGTCTTTTTTGAAATTAATGAAATACAGATTATTATTTTCTGCTATACTTGGTCCAGCTTGAAGATTATCCGTATTAATACTTGAAGGAAGTTTTACAGGTTCTTTCCATTTCGGACCTTCACGTTCAACATACCAAATATTATTCTGTGGAAGCTCGTTCTTGATGGGGTCTCTTTTTGAATAGAAATATAATCTATTTCCTACATGATTGAATGTTGGACCACCATCTGAAACCTTTCCTGAAAATGGTACTATTTTCGGCAGAGTCCATTTACCATTTTCGAATTTTTTGATAAACATGATTACTTGCGGTAATCCGGTATCGGGTCTCCTCCAACGTGACCAATAAATCTCATTTTCTTTAGGGGAAATTGTGGGTGCTGAATGTTCATGATGATTTGTATTCACATACCCTGGAGCAAAAATCTCTGGACTTTCAACAGGAATTGCATTTAAATTCAGATCAAAAATTTCCGTATCATTCGTCATTGTATCCTAGCTTTGTTGTTATCAAATAACTTTATTTAATCTGCAAAAAAAAAAGTTAAAAAAAATAAAAAAAGTTACCTTAGATTAAATCAACTTCTAAAATACGTTCGCAATTTTGAGTTTGAGGACCTGTTCGAATGATAGATCTGTAAATCCCTTCTCTTTCAGCATTTCAATGAAATATGAAGTGATATTATGAATGCAGCTAGTGACAATTTGTTGGGTAGAAATCTCGGGGAAATATTCTTTCATTGTTTTTATGTGCTCTATGTCTGCTCCATGAATTCCTAAATCAATCACATTTCTCATCGCAAATTTCAGGCCAGTTTGTTCCAGATCTTTTACAAAACCTACTGTAATTCCATGAATTCCGAATTGAATTATATCTTTTAAGTTAATATCTGGAAAATTCAGTTCTCCAATTTCCCTAAGATACTGTGAATCGATTCCATGAATTTTTAGGTCGATAATATCATCTAAGTTTTCGAGCGAATATCCCAAATCCTTTACAGCACGCAGGAAACTTGGACTTACACCATGGGTGCACATTTTTTTGAATTTATTTGCGCTTAAATCGGTTAAACCAAGATCGTAATACTGCTTTAACCGTTCAGGAGTGCATCCTGCAATAGCAAAGCTGATATACCGATTTATGCTTAGGTCTTTGAATCCAATTTCTTGAAATCTCTTAATATATTCGGGCGTCACTCCATGGATTTCCATTTTAATTAGATCATGAATTTCGATTTCCTCAAACCCCAACTCCTTAAGTTCATCTAGTGTATCTAGAGATACTCCATGAACACGCATTTTCTTGATGTCTGCAAATTCTATATCTTTAAATCCTGCTTCTCTAATTTTTCTTACATACTCGGGAGTAATTCCATGAACTCCAGTCTTTATCAATTCAGAAGCAGTCAATTCAATTCCTAACTCTTGAAAAGCTTTGATATTTTGAGGATTTATTCCGTGTATTCGCATTTTCACCAAATAATTCGGAGATGTGTCAAGTCCGAAATCTTTTATTTCTCTTGCAAATGACGGAGATACTTCATGTATTCGGAATTTAATGAGTTCGCGTGGAGTTAGAGTATAACCTAATTCTTGAAAATTCTTGATGAAAATTTCATCTACTCCATGTATCTTAAATTTAATGAGGTTCTCAATCTCAATATCAGAATACCCTAAATCATGGATCGCTCGGATGAATTCCAGTTGCAAATGATGAATTATCGATTTTACCAATACATCGTCTAGCAAATTTTTATAGCCCAATTCCGCTAAACCTTGAACATGTTCGGGTTTCACATGTTTAACAATCAATTCTTTCACAAGAGATAATGTGAGTTCTGAGTGTTCCATGGCTTTGATCTCTGCATAAAAATCAGCAGTTACAAAATCACTAACATCTTGAATTAACTGTTCAAGATGATGAGCAGATTGGTCTCCAAGAAATTCTCTATCCAGCACTCTAAGTGCTTTCTCTGCGTCTTCCGGTGAGATTTCACCTGAAGCCACCTTCTTTAAAATTCGTATTCTATCATGTTCCATTTTTTACTCACTTCCGATTAATCACCCTGAAGAGATGACACTGCCATCTGTTTTTGTTAAGTTAAATGTCGGAGGAGTAAACAGGAAACATCCGCCATCATGCTTAACGAATGATTAATCTATCATACATAACGCGTTTTATTCATAAAAAGTCTTTGAATTCATCAAAAGAACAATAAGCAAAAGAAATTTAGTATCTTAAACGTAGAAAAAGTTAGAATATTTTCACTCTCTTTGATTGAATGAGATTTATTATTATTGATAATAGATCTTTCTTTTAGAATTGTAATTAATTAAACAAAATCCCATTGAATTAGAATATATTACATTTGATTTGTAAAAATAAACGTCTAGGGATTAATAAGAATTGGTTCGAAATTTAGCTACGATTCGGATCATTTGTATACAAAGTTTACATCATATCATATTCATATTATCCTCAAAATGTAATTTTCAACAACTTTGGCAATTATTTATATTTACAAATTTTTTTCTAGCATAAGTATACAATGTAATTTAATGAATACGAAGTATGACAGTTGAAATTTGTATAACTGTCTATCTAGTTAAATCAGATTATATTGTAGAATTAAAAAGGCTCATTCGATCTATATTATAGGGAAGAATTATTTCAACCCGAATTATATCGTTATGATTATCGCCCAATATTAATAAGGCATTATTAAAATTACCAAAAAACGAGGTTAAAGCAAATGGCACAAATTGAGCAAAATTATCAAGATACCATCATTGAAACAGATGGTTCCCGTACTCTAACTATCTCTGGAAAGCCTGTAGAGGGAGTAGCTTCTGCTCTTAAGAGTGAAACTCGCAGAGAAATTATCAAAATCCTCCGAAAGGAGCCATTAGATGTTTCCAGATTAGCAGCAAGGTTAAATCAAACTGAGGCAAATGTTAGTGCTCAGATTCAACAATTACAAAAAGTTGGACTTGTTAAAAGTCGTTATGAACCAGGTGGTCATGGGGTTCGAAAGATCTGTGAAGTCACCATCGATCGAATCGTCATCGAATTAGATTAATCATTTAGAATTCATCGAATTCCATGAAAAAAAATTACTATCAGATTACAAAAGAGTCCATTTGCTAGAGAAAAAAATTGCTTTTTTTATTATATATTTTTGTTCTTTCAACAGTCATATATTCTTAATTTATTATTATCTTGAAAGATGATTTTTTTCATTCCTGTAATCTCAAAATGCCATCTTCTTTTAAACGACATTAAATCTCTTTTAAGTAACAATGACCGTTTTTATAACATTTGATTAATCATTTATTTAAATGTGCAATTGAATTGTATGTCAATGTATTCATTTAAAACAAATCACATCAATGTATAGATTGTAATAACAATGCCATATTCAAATCTCGAGAACGAAAATACTAGTGTTTTGACAATTCGTATACCTGAATCTTTGAAAAAGCGACTTCAGTATATTGCTCATGAACGGCACATGAAAGTTTCAGAAGTTGCTAAAAGGTACTTGTACTTATCAGACATCTTCACAATTACTGACAAGTTCACAAAAATTGATTATGATAACCAAAATCTAATCATGTATCCTGACAAACTAATTGATGAAGTATTTAATCTAATCGCGCGAATACCAGCTAAAGATAGATTCAGGGCACGGTTGGAATTAGGAGAAAAGTTAGGTGGATATATTAACAACATCTCGAATAATATGGGAATTCATCGAGATGATTACTATAGTATCTTTAAACTTATTGAGAAACTGGGATGGTTTAAGCTTGGATACAAGAGAATATCTGAGGATACTTCATTAATACTTATTCCAAAATCATTTGGAGAGAAATCTCTGGTATATTCTATGATCTACAGAATAATAACACATAAAAACTGCCCAAATGAATGGACTGAAGATTTAATTAATCATAACTTGCCTCATACCCAATCTAAGCTAAATAGAGATCAAACTCGGGAAAATTAAGAATTTGAGAGGAATTATGAACAATATGTGTATAAATCCCTTGAACCTGATTTAGAACAAGAAAAACTTGATCATTATTATTTTAATCACCTTATAATTCAAACTCCTACTTTCTAAATCCCAGCCACAACGCTTTTTTCTTACTTATTACAAATTAAATCACTAATGCAACCTTCTGATTCAATAAGTTCTCTAAAACGATCTGCAGGCTTACTTCTTCATCCAACTTCACTATGGACCCCTTATGGAATTGGAGATTTCGGACCTGCTGCATTTGATTTTATTCAATATTTAAAAAGTGCAGGGCAATCTTTCTGGCAAATGCTTCCTCTCGGACCTACAGGTTATCTAGATTCTCCTTATCAATGTATTTCAGCATTTGCTGGCAACCCATTATTAATTTCTCCCGATGAATTAGTAAAATTATCATTAATCACTAAGAAAGAAGCGATTAATTGCCTAGAAGATGAAAACAAACGAATTAAATGGTCTATGTCTGAAAGAATTAACTATAGAAATGTCCGTATCGCAAAATATCGTATCCTGCAGATTGCATATGATAATATTTTTACAAATAAAGATTCACAAATCTTTCAAAACAAGACTCTGGTTCAAGATTTTGAGATATTCTGTGAAGAACAAAAATATTGGTTAGATGATTTTGTGCTCTATTTTTCATTGAAACAATTTCATGATTTAAAATCATGGTCAGATTGGGATCCAAAATATCGAAATCGTGACGAAGAAGCACTACAATCTTGGAAAGAACATAATGACAGTGAGCTTCATTTTCTTAAATTTGTCCAGTGGATTTTCCAGAAACAATGGAATGATTTGCATAAGAATGCCCACGATAATGGAATTCAAATTATTGGGGATATGCCAATATTTGTAGCTCATGATTCTGCGGATGTGTGGGTCCACAGGGACTTATTTACACTTAAGGAAGATGGTTCTCTTCTATACCAAGCAGGAGTTCCTCCAGATTATTTTTCAAAGACTGGTCAACTTTGGGGTAATCCTCTCTATGATTGGGAAGTACTGAAAAAACACAAATACTCATGGTGGATTTCTCGTTTTAAGAGATATATTGAATTATGTGATTGGATTCGAGTCGATCACTTTAGAGGATTTGAAGCTTATTGGCGTGTAAAAGGAGATGCTCCTAATGCAATTAAAGGAGAATGGGTTAAAGGCCCTGGTATTTCACTTTTTAATGCAGTAGAGAAACAATTGGGAAAACTGAAAATATTAGCAGAAAATTTAGGTATTATAACTTCTGAAGTGGAAAAACTCCGATTAAAATACGACTTTCCAGGGATGTATGTACTCCAGTTCGCATTCACTGGCGATACTACCAGTCATAATCTTCCCTTTAATTTCAAGAGTCCATTAAATTTTGTATATACTGGAACTCATGATAATAATACAACTCTGGGATGGTGGCAAGAAGATGCAACAGATGGGGAAAAACAATATTTTAGTACCTATCTGAACCATGGAATGAGAGGTATAACGGAAGAACTCATCCAAATGGCCTATCAATCAACTGCCATAGTTGCTATTGTTCCATTACAAGATGTTCTAAATCAACCCGCGATATTTAGGATGAATATACCAAGTATTCCTGATGGAAATTGGGTATACAGAGCACCAATGCTGGGTTTGAATGAAAATAAGGCAAAATGGTTGAAATTCTTGGCCGAAACATACGGGAGAACTTAAAAAACACTAATTTTCTTCTAAATTTTTTAATTCTTTGATTTTATCGATTAACTCTTCAACATTGATATAATAAAACACTTTTGGGGTTAAGCTTACAATCTCCTCATTTATTAAGATATATCCCAATTTCTCCAATTCTTGGAGATCTTTACTTATATCTTGTTTATTACGGATTTCTTGTATTTTCTTTACGGTGATATGAGAGGATTTACTCACATACAATATAAGAATGGTAAATAAAAGCGCTGCAAGTCGGGGAACGAGAATGTGAGTACTTTTACCAAAATCATGTTCCATTTTATCTTGAAAACCCAGAAACCAATGCGAATTTACTGGATTAAACTTTGTAACTACACCTAATGGAAAAAGAGATTTATTTAATCCACTTAATAAATTCCAAAATTTGTAATCTGCATTTTTATCTGTGAATCCGAGTTGTGCACAAATTTCATCTCTAGTTGCACCAATAGTGGATTCATTTTTCTTTCGAGATAGTAAAAACATTAGTAATTGGGCTTCGTTCATTTGTCTACCTCAGTTGTATAGGGGTGTAATTCATTTGTTTTTTTATTAAACACAATAACCTTTCTTTGGATTAAGTACAAACAATATACAAAATAATTATACCTCACACCATCATTTGGAGCGCTTTTTAATAAATCTGGTAAAGATTTTGGAAGTTGAGGCATTAAGAAATGCTGAAAGATCTGAATATCGCGCTCAAAATGCACTTCATCAATCAATCCATCAAAATCTTCGGCAGATCCGTTTCTTTCAACATCTGAAAAATCTGGAAATTCTATAGTCAAAAATTTCTTTCTATTCGTTAATCTGGTAAAAGAAGAAACAATAGTTTCCAAATCTATCTCTTCAATTATAAGAGGAGGATTGAAAAGTTCTTGCATCAAACTATTTAGAGAATCAAGTGAGTGCACTTTTACATAGTTCTCAAATTCTTCTTCTCCCCCAATACTTGAAATATACATTCTAATGTCCTGAATTTTCCTGGCAAATAAATCAGAAGAATTTTGAAATTCTGAGACCAAATTTCGCAGATTTTCAGCATCTACAATTTGCTGAATAGCAAGAAAGATGGGAATAAAGTCAATATCCTGTGCAGAAAGACTTCCTGATCGAATATCCACTTTTAATTTCTGAAGATATACCTTCACATCATTCAAAGTTTTTAATGTCGGGACATTTTCACTTTCTTTTTCTTCAAATGGAGGATTCTTCATAAGGGAATTACCGTTGATACTTCTTCTGGACCATTTTTCGCTATACCAAGTACGCTATCTGCGAGTTCTAACAAACTACTTGCAGCATTCGGAGTTATCATTATGAATTGCACCCCACTTTCAGTTACATCTTTAATCAATTTAGATACGTTTTCAGTATTACTTTTATCTAGAAACATTTGAGCCTCATCAAAAATACATAAAGGAGAAGGATTTAGGTTTTGCAGTGTTAACATCAGTGAAATTGCAAATAGAGTCTGTTCTCCTCCACTTAGAGAGGATAATCTTCTTGATGTATCCTCAAATTGCACATGAATTTCCACTCCTAAATTCTCAAAATCATCTGAAAATGAGAGCAATCCTTTTCGATTGATCCCAATTTTCTGAAATCGTTGATTTATGTTACTTTGAATGCTTTGGAGATGCTCTTGAAATAAGGAGAAATATTCCTCCTGTAAGACTTCAGCGGATTTTTTCGCTTCATTGACTTCTATTTCTACTTCTGATTTTTTTTGAGCACTTCGAACTAATTGTGCTTCCAATTCTTTTTTTCGCTTTAAAATTTGATCTGTGACATCATAATATTCTCGAAGTTTCTCATATACTACTCGAAGATCATTATCTACTTCTTCTATTGGACGCTCTTGATAGTTTTCTCCGAGCTCAGACACTTCAATAGTTATATTTTCAATAATTTGTCTTTTGTCATAGATTTGTGCATTTGCATATTCTATCTTAATTTGAACCCGATCAATAGCTTGCATAATAGAGTTCAACGAATTTTGCTCTGTTTGTATCACATCTTGAACTTTTAGGATATTATTGCTCAATTTTTGCTGTTCCATTGTGAGAGTATCGATTTCATCTCGTAATTTTCCTAATTCGTTGATTAATTGGAGAAATCGAGCATTTCCAGCTTTCAATTCTTCTTCAAATTTTGCTAATTTCTCCGAGTGCTTTTCTAGATCTGCTCCATAATTTTCAATATTTAAGCTGACTCTATTCTCTTCTTTAGCTTTGCTTGTTAGAGTAGAATTTAATACTTCAATTTTAGAATCTAGATCAGCAACATTGTTTTGAAATTCATCAATAAATTTATCCATTTCATCAAAATTCTTAGGGAATTTCTTTTGTACAGCTTCGATTTCAGCTTGAACTGAAATTAATTCATTATTCAAGAAGCTATTTTGCTCAGTCAAACTTGCTTTTTTCTTTAATAAATCATCTTTTTTATTGATCGTAATTGTTAATTTTTTATAATTGAACGTAATAGTATTAATCTTTTGAAGCCTCTCATGAAGAAGGTCTAATGCTTTCTCCAACTTACCTTTCTGTTGTCGAAATTCTTCGAGTTTCTTACGGTTTTCCATTATTTGATCTTGAAGTTTCTTTACTTCGCGTTTTTGCTCAATTGGGTTAGAATACGTTTTTTTTGACTCAGACGCGCGAGATTCCAATACATATTCATAAGATCGAATTACTGTTCCATCTAGCGCTACAACACGCCCTTTATGATCATGTTGACTAATGAAATCATATCCAATGCTTCGGTCATTTACTAGTACAGTATTTCTGCAGATAGATACTAGAACTTTTTTAACTTCATCATGGTTCGATAAAGGTGTGATGAAATTAGACAAATATCCGAAAACACCTTCTTCCTTATCAATTGGTTTGTAATCCCGAATATCTTTAGCGAAGGGTTGATATACATTGCATTTGGCTCCTGTTCTCTTAATTAAATCGTGCACCAACAAGAAATCTTGTTTATTCTTCGCAATAAATGAGTTTAACACATATTTACTAAGAATACTGTCTACTGCTAAAGTAATATCAGGCTTAAATTCAATG